>JACZKT010000389.1 GCA_014859905.1 Rubrivivax sp. | reverse complement strand
CAGTCGAGGCTGTGTGAAAACCCCCTGACAGGTCGCCGATTGCTTGCGTAGAGTGACGAGCCAACGCGGCAAACGGAGGCTGCAAATGGCGCGATTCATTGAAGGCGAAGAGCGATGCCAGGTTGCGTTGCTGCCCGATTGTCTTGACGACTTCGTCGGTGAAGACAACCCGGTCCGGGTCATCGACGCATTCATTGGTGAACTCGACTTGAAGGCCTTGGGCTTCGATGGTCTGACGCCCGCGGCGACAGGCCGTCCGTCGTACCACCCGGCGGTGCTGTTGAAGATCTACATCTACGGCTACCTGAATCGCATTCAGTCCAGCCGGCGCTTGGAGCGCGAGTGCCAGCGCAATCTCGAGCTGATGTGGTTGACGGGGAGGCTGGCCCCGGACTTCAAGACCATTGCCGACTTCCGGCGTGACAGTGGCAACGGCATCCAGAACGTCTGCCGGCGATTCGTTGTCCTGTGCCGCGAACTGAGACTCTTCTCGCAGGCCATCGTGGCCATCGACGGTAGCAAGTTCAAGGCGGTCAACAACCGGGATCGGAACTTCACAGAGGTGAAGATCGACCGATTCCAGCAGCAGGTCGCGCACAGTATCCAGCGCTACCTGGACACGCTGGAGACTGCCGATCGCACGCAGCCAGTTGGTCTGCAGAACAAGACCGATCGGTTGCAGGAGAAGATCAAGAAGCTGCGCAAGCGAATGCGTGAGTTGGACGTGCTGAAGACGCAGTTGAAGTCCGAGCCAGACGAACAGCTGTCGTTGACTGACGCAGATGCGCGCTCCATGGCCACCAGCCGGCTGGGCTCGGGGATCGTGGGCTACAACGTCCAAGTGGCTGTAGACGCCAAGCACCATCTGGTCGTTGCGCATAACGTTACCAACGACAGCAGCGACAGGTCCCAGCTGAGCGCGATGGCGCTGGCGGCGCGCGACGCGATGGGCAAGGTCAGGCTGCAAGCTCATGCCGACCGCGGCTACTACAACAGCATAGAACTCAAGGCATGCGACGACGCGGGGATCGCGGCCTACGTCCCGAAGTCAATGACATCCAATGCCAAGGCCGAAGGACGATTCGACAAGTCTGACTTCATCTACATCGCCCGCGACGATGAATACAAGTGCCCGGCCGGGCAGCGCGCGATCTACCGCTACACCCGGGACGAGCGCGGCCTGCAGATCCGTCGCTACTGGAGCAGCGCGTGCCCGCAGTGTCCGATCAAAGCGCAGTGCACGACGGGTCACTACAGGCGCATCTCCCGCTGGGAACATGAGGCCGTACTCGACAAGGTGCAACGCCGACTGGATCGGAGGCCGACTGCGATGACGGTGCGAAAGCGAACCGTCGAACACGTCTTCGGAACATTCAAGTACTGGATGGGCTCAGCGCACTTCCTGACTCGACGGCTGCCGAACGTCGCGACTGAAATGAGCCTTCACGTGTTGGCTTACAACCTCAAGCGCGTAATGAACATCCTTGGCATTGCCAAGACGATGAAGGCGATGAAGTTGGTGGGCGCATGAGCGCCTCTTTATGCGAAATAGAAGCCCGGAGACGCGTCAGAACCACTCCAGCTCGAATATCAGGCTGTGTGGGTTACTGTGGACCACTATGGGCCAACGAAGGAAGATGTAGCGCCCCAAACTCAACAAGCTCCAGGATCGCGCGCCTGCCTAGGTTTTCACACGGCCTCAGTCTTGAGCGGGCACCAAAGAAGCGGAGCGGAAGGTTAGTTCAGGTCAGTTCATAGCCAGATCCGCAAGGTAAGGCTCTGCTATTGGCCGCCTGCTGAGCTGCCCACTGCGGCCGTGTTGACCAGGTCATCGATCGCCTTGACCCGGCAATAGCCCGCGCGAGACTCTCTCGACCAAGTCTACGGGGTACGCGCCATGCAACCACTCAGCCTCACCCTCAAGGGTTTCCGCGGCATCCGCGACGGCCTGGGCCTCGACACGCTCAGCCTGGACTTCGAGCGCCTCGCCGACCGCGCGCAGCTAGTCGCCATCGCCGGCGCCAACGGCCGTGGCAAGACGACCGCTATGGACAACATGCACCCCTACCTGACCATGCCATCGCGGGCGGCGGTGGCGGGGCCGGGTGGGTTCTCCTACTACGATCATGTCTGCCTGCCCGAGAGCGAGAAGGATCTGATCTGGGCACACGAAGGCCGCAGCTACCGTTCGCAGGTGGTCATCCGCCTCAACGGCCGGCGCAAGACCGAGGCCTTCCTGTTCATCCTGGCGGAGCACGGCGCGTGGGTGCCGGTCGCGCTCGCTGACGGCACGGTCTCCGACGGCAAGGTCGACACCTACGCGCGCTGCGTCGAAGCCCTCTGCGGCCCGGCGGACACGTTCTTCACCTCAGTGTTCTCGGCCCAGGGAAAGCGGCAGTTCAGCACCTACCGCAATGCCGAGATCAAGACCTTGCTCGCCGACCTGCTGGGCCAGGAGGAGATCCGGGTCATTGGGCAGAAGGCGAGCGAGACGGCGCGGCTCTTGAAGGCAGGGCTTGTCGCGATCCGGCAGGAGGCGTCCGGTCTGGACGTGGAACGCGACCGCCTCGCGGCCGAACGGCTTCGGCTGAACGGTGCGGCGTCGCGGGTCGTGCAGGCCGTGGCCGCACTGCGTACGGCGCAGTCGGCGTTGGAAGCCGGCCAGGCCCGGCACACCACCGTGGTGGCCGAACGCGACCAGTCGATGGGCACCGAGACGCGCCGCGCGCAGTTGCATGCGGAGCGCCGCTTGCTGCTGGAACGCGGCACCGAGTCGACCCAGGCTCTTCAGGGCCGGGAGCGCAGCGAGGGTCAGCGCCTTCAAGCTTTGGAGCAGCGCATCGCTCAACGCCGTGCGCAGGCGAACGTTCGGTGGCAAACCCTGCAGCAGTCGCGGCGCCAATGTCTTGCCGCGCTCGACCTGTCGAGGCTTGTCGGGCGTGCCGCCAGACGCGAGCCGCTGGCCGTGCGCCTGCTGGCGCTGCGCGTCGCCCGCACCGCGGCCTTTCGCCAGCAGGCACAGCGCCTGGCGCAGTGTCAAGCGGTCGGGCAGTTGGCCGAACAGAAGCTGCTGGGCATCGACCGTGAAGCCGGAAAGGCCGCATTGCGCGCTGAAGAACTCGCCCACCGATTCGGGCTGACGCGCGAGGTGCCCTGCGCGGGGACCGCGCTGCAAGGCCAGTGCAAGTTGCTCGGCGACGCGCGCGAGGCGCAGTCGTTGACTCCCAGCGCAAACCGCCAGATCGCCGCGCTGGCCCAGCAGAAGGCGCAGGTGCAGAGCGAACTGTTGGCGATCCGGCAACAGCGAGATGCGCTGCGGGATGCGCCACAACGGCTGCAGCGTGCCGAGCGGTGCGAAGAGGCAGCACGGTCGCGCGCCTCCCGGATCGCGGTGCTTGTTGGCAAGGCTGCCGAGGTCGCGCGGGCGGAGTCCATGCTTGCCACGGTCGACCAGGAACTGGCGGCGCTGGACGTGAGTGCGGCGGGTTGCAGCAGCCCGGAGACGCCCGATGAGCAGGCCGAGCGCCAATGCATCGCCACGGCACGGCTGGAACTGGGCGACGAGCTTAAGCGGCACGCCCAGCGCCTGCAGGAAGGTCTGAGCCGGATCGACGGGCTGCTGGCGGCGCTGCCGGCACCCTTCGATGAACGCCGCCTGGCGGCCACCGCACAGGCCGTGGCGGACTCGCGCCAGGCGGTGGCCACGGCAGACCGGGCTCACCTTGCCGCCGTGCGCGATGCCCAGACGCTGGAGGGCCTGTCGCGGCAGATGCAGGCGCTGGCGGACCGGCGCGTGCAGGTTGAAGCACGCGTCGCGCATGTGGAAACCGAACTTGGCGGCTGGAACCTGTTTGCGCGCTGCATGAGCAACGACGGACTGATCGCGCTGGCCATCGACGACGCGGGGCCCACGCTGTCGGGCCTTGCCAATGACCTGCTGCTGGCGTGCTACGGGCCACGCTTCACAGTGTCCATTCACACGCTAGTGGAGACGGGCAAGGGCGAGCAGAGGGAAGGTTTCGACATCGTGGTGCACGACGGCGAATGGGGTGAGAGCAAGAGCGTGGGGCTGATGAGCGGCGGGGAACGGGTGTGGATCAACGAATGCCTGACCCGCGCAGTGGCCTTGTACCTGGCGCAGCATTCGGGCCGGCGCTACACGACGCTGTTCAGCGACGAAGCGGACGGCGCGCTGGACCCGGATCGCAAGCGCATGTTCATGGCCATGAAGCGCGAAGTGCTGCGGCTCGGCGGCTACGAACGCGAGTTCTTCGTGTCGCAGACGCCGGAGCTGACCGCGATGGCCGACGCGGTGATCGACCTGGATGCGCTGCAAGCCGGCGCGTCTGCGCCGCCCGCCAACGCGGTGGCCTGAACGACGCGGGTCGCGGGGCCGAGCCCCGAAGGGAAGCTCGGCCCACCGCCGAGACGCAACGCGCGTCAGCGAAAGCCCCTCGGCTCGATGCACTCGCCGCGCATGAACGCGAGGTAAGCGCCGGCCTTGCCGATATCGTGAAGCCGTGAAGCCGGGTAAGTTCGTTCTGTTGATGCTCGACACCCCACGGCAGGCCAGCGTCGTCGGTCGGCACCAATCGCAGCTCCGGCACCTGGTAGGCGGGGTGCGTGTACAGCACCTCGCAGGAGCGCCAGTCGATGACGCAGAGCAGACAGGCGGTCAGGATGGCCCCACCGCCGGCTTCGCCCTCCTCGATCAACAGGGGCACCTTGAGCCAGCCCGTGGAACGGACGATACGGCCGACCACGTCGAACTCATCGAACCAGGGTTGCCCGCTCGTCGTGTCGCCAAAGATCAGGCGCACCTGGCAGCGTGTCTTGCGGCACGCCTCCAGAACTCTGGTGACCTCGGGGCTGGTGCCGGGGTCGAGGTAGGTGTCGCGGGTCCGTGGCGACTGGCCCCAGGCGCGCGTCGCAGCCTGGTACTTGCGGTAGCCGGCGAGGGTGTCGTGTTCCTCTGCCATGAATGCCAGGTCGGGCTGCCCGAGTCGCCGCGCGATCTGGTCGGCGTGCCTGCGCGCGTTGTCGAAGCCCAGGCAACTGTAGCCGCCGTCGTGGGCGATGACGTACAGACGTTGCTCGTGGTTGAGAGTCACCGATTTCATGGGGTGTCCTCCAGGGGTGTGTGCATGTGAATGCTCCAAAGAGAGCAGGGCGTCGGCCTTGCGGCGCGACGCCCTGCGGGGCTGGGTGCCACCGGTCGGTGGCGCGGTGGTCCGGTGGTCCGACCTGGGGCCCTACGAGATCGGGCTTTCGCCCTCGTAGATCGTCAGGCCGTCGATGGCGGCGGCGTCGCTGTCGAACTTCAGCCACACGATGCAGGCCTGTTCGGCCACGTCGAAGATCGCGGCCAGGTCGGCTTCCGTCGGCACGCTGTAGCGCGGCGCGCCGACATAGATGAAGCCGCCGTACTCGTTGGGGTAGGCGTTGACCGACAGGTCATCGGCGGCCAGCTTCTGGCGCGTACTCGCGGTCAGGTGCGTGATCGACAGCTCGGCCATCGGACCGACGTGCTGCAGCAGGTTCTTGGCCGTGGAGTTATTCAAGGTGAACTCCTCCTCGTTGGGGTGGGGGACTCGGGGCGTGGCGGCTGGGCGCCGGCCGGTTGAAGTCCATGCCGCAGTCGCGGCAGCGGTACCAGCGCAGGCGGCCCAGCGTGCCCAGGGGCACGCCGTTCCCGGGGCACAGGGGACAGCGCGGTGCAGGAGTGGCGGACATCGCGTTCAGACCAGCCCGCGTTCGGCGAACGACACGACCTGGTCGCCGGCGACGACGAAGTGGTCGAGGAAGCGAACGTCCACCAGGCCCAGCGCGGACTTCAGGGTCTGCGTCAGGAACTCGTCGGCGCGGCTGGGTTCGGCGTTGCCGCTGGGGTGGTTGTGCGCGACGACGACCGCCGCCGCGTTGCGGGCCAACGCCGCCTTGACGAGCTCGCGCGGGTACACCGAGGTCTGCGTGAGCGTGCCACGGAACAGCTGCTCGGTGCCGATCAAGGCATGGTGCGCGTCGAGGTACAGCGCCAGAAAGACCTCGTGCTCCAGGCCGGCGCAGTACAGCCGCAGCCATTCACGCAGAGTCTGCGGCGAGTTCATCACCGGGGCGCCACGCATGCGGGTCTGCAGGTCGCGCAGGATCAGCTCGCGCGCGGCGCTCAGCTTCTGGTCGAGCAGCGTCTGTTGCGCGATGACGGGCCCGTTGAATGGCTCACCGTCGGCGACGTGGAAGCGGTTATCGGGAAGAAACCGGCGGTCGTGCGCGAGCAACGCGCCGACCAGCTCGGACCTTGAAAGGGTGGACATGTCCACGGCGTTCTCCTTCATGAATGTGAAAGCGGGAACGCCGAACCCGACCCGGGAACGAGGTTCCCGCTCGGGATGCATGGGCCGGATGGCCCATGCTGATGACAAGGCAGGTGACGACTGCGACGCCGGCTTTGCCGGAAGGCATTTCGCTGGGAAATGCACAAGGGAGGGAGCAGTCTGCGGCGACTGCCGGGCGGCGGCAAGGCCAGGGCCGGCGACGCCATGTCGAAGCGATGGAGAGCGGCTTCGGTTGCGCGTGGCGGCGCCGCTACGGCCGGAGAGGCGCTGCTCTCGTTGTAGTGAGACTCGCCCGACACTGGATTCACGTTCTGGAAATCTTTCGCAAAGCGCGGGTCCAACCCACCACAAGTGCTTGCGACGCGGCCAAGATAGCGTGCGAAAGCGGTTCGCACGCACCATGATTCGCCTCGGTAAGCAGGTTCGACTCACCAGCCGGGAGGTCGAGCGCTTCACCAAGATCACCGGCATCGCGCCGGTGGGTGTGCGCACGCCGGCAGCGTTCGATGCCTACATCGCCCACTGCAAGGCCCACTACTGGGGCGTGTCGCGCGAGACGCAGTTTCTGCACTGGCTGATTGACCGCGAGTACCAGCGCTGCCGATGATTGGCGGCCCTGCCGTAGCGGCCCGCCACGGCATGAACATCAAACGCGCGTGCCGCCTTCGTCGATCGCTTTGGCCAGGTAGTGCAGTTCGCCGTTGATGACCTGAATCACATCCATCGTTGCGAGGCGAGCCATGACTTCGGCTACCTGCTGTGGTGCTGCTCCCTGACCAATCCGGGATTGAATTCGACTCTTGAGAGCTTGCAGATCCCTCGGCCGATTGGGACTGCGAATGTCCTTCAGCGTTCCTGCGTAGATGGAGATCGTGGTCTTGGTCGGTGCTTTTCCGCGCTCGCGAACCGCCGTGGCAGTGGCCGGTGACTTCACAGAGGCGGCGTTACGTGCCGGTGAACCGGACCTGGACCGATTGGCGGCCGGCGGCGGCAGAGCGTCGGGAGTGGGCCTCTCCGCTGGGCACCCAAGCGCTGTGAGTTCCGGCAGGCGCACGACATCAATGCCTTCGGCTCGCGCGTGGGCGACGGCAGGGTCATAGTCGGCGTCCGCAGCGACGATGACGAACCGTGAGCCCTTTTTCCGCTTGGCCACCAGGTAGCCAAGGTAGAGAACCAGATGAAAGTCGAGCGAATTCTTGCCGGCCCTTGAGATGGGCACGATGGAAACCTGATCGCCAAGCTGCCAGTAGTTCGGGAGCAGATTGATCTGCTGCTCGCCGTAGAAGATCCACGCCTCGCCGTCATGTCCCATCCACGCCGCCACGTGCTCCGGGGCCGGTTGTCGGTTCTCGAGATCGATGAGCAGGTAGGTCTTGGTCACGATGTTCTTGACGGCACGGGGGCATGTCGGCATGGTGGCTTCAGGCGCTTGTGCCTCCCGGCGCCGGAAACCTGGCTTCGAGCATAAGTCTCCCCTCCCTTGAGAGCAGTGAGAGCACGATCCGTCCCGGAAGGGCGGGGTCGTGCTTCTCATTGCAAGTTGATCACCTACGGCCGTGGCGCGTCACGCGGCTCTCGGCATCGAGCTGAACAAATGCTCGAGTGGCGCGGCATCGCCCACCTGCAACGCCGTGCAGGCCTTGGTCACGGGCGGCTGCACCGTGACATCGGTGTCGCCGACAGGCTGGACGCGGGCCACCACTGTGCCTCGCGGGCTACGGACTTCCATCTCGCCGATGCCGCGTGTCCACGTGGCTTCGACCACGTAGTCGGCCTGCACCGGCAAGCGGTCACGCACGAGTTGAACGCCGGCGTCGAAAGAGTCGGTCGTGACGGCATCGGTGAGGTCGCCGTACTCGCGGTCGTAGAAGAAGGCCTTGTAGCTTGGCAGCGCGGGGACGGCCTGTAAGGCCAACCCGAAGGTGTCGTGCGCAAGCTGACGCAGCTCCCGCGCGCTGGCGATCTGGGCGTGCGCCTCGCCGGCACGTGGCATTTCATTGGCGTTGGCCATGGGACAGTTCCTTTCATGAGGGTGCGACCGGCCGGCGGCAGGTCGAGGTGTGGAGGGAGGCGGGGGCTCGAGGCCGTGGCCGCGAGCCGAGATCGGAGGCAGCCGGGCTGCCTCGGAACGAGGGCAAAGGGAAGGAAGGCCGAGCGCGTCACGCGCCACCGGGGAGGTGGGCGTGAGCGTTCGACGATCCAGGCAACACAGCGGGCGCTGCGGTGCCGGGCCAGGCGTTGGAGTGCCTGGCGCTCTCGGTCAGGCAGCCGAGCGGGCGGTCTGGCCTCGTGGCGAGCGGGGCGGTGAAGCCTCGGTCTGCGTGGCAGCGGGTGCCGCCTCGGGTGAGCCAGCGTTCGGTGCGAAGGCTGACTGCGCCTGGGCGAATTCAGCTTCGCGCGTCAAGCGCCGTACCTGGCTTACCGCCGGTTCCTTGGCGGTCTCGGGCAGGCACTCGACGGCGATGTCGGCACCGCGGCGCATCATGCGCAGAGGTGCGGCGAACAGTCCGTGGCAGAGCCAGCGGACGAACTGGCCGATCCGCTTGTTGCGGGCCTGGCGTGCCTTGTGGCCGCGCAGCGATTCCTTGCAGCACAGGACCAGCGCCAGGTGCGTGCGTTTCATCTCGGGGTCGGCTTCCAGCTGGGACAGCACTTCGGTGGCGAGGGTCACGTCGTGACGCACCCGGCGGTAGAAGCTGACCCAGGCGCGCTCTTCCTCGAACTCGACGCCGAAGCGCTTGGCACGAGGACGAACCTTGTCGGGTTTCTCAGGGAACATGGTGTTGACTCCGGTGAAAGAGGGAACACCCATCCCAGGCGGGAAGCGGTGGGCTCCCCGAGGGTTGCGAAGGCATGCGGTGCTGATAACCTGATCAGCCCCGCACATGGAGGCCCACACGATGCTTCGTGCAGGCAAGTCACGACGGTTCACCCCCGACGAAATCGAGGAATTCCGATCACTCGGACTCGACTTCGAAGGGGTGCGAACGCAGGACGACATCGAACAAGCGCTGGCCGCATGGGCCGGTACGCTTGCCGATGAACGCCCCGATCTGCTGGACAGGATCGTCTCGGAGCTGGCGAAGGTGAAGGGCGTGAACCCTCCAGCGCGTTTGACCTCGGTGGTCAGCGGCGCGCCTTCTGCCGGTTCTCATCGGCAATCCTGATCCAGCGGTCGGCGATCTCGTCCAGATAGACCAGATCGTCGGCCTCGATCTCGCCTGACTTGCGCAGCCGGGCGATCACTTCCTTGACCACTTGAGGGTCGTCCTTGGCGAGCTGAATCGCCAGGGCAGCAATGCGCTTGCGGTACAGGTTGGTTAGCATGACGCCCCTTCCGCAACGCGGTTCTCGACGGCCTCGAACGCCTGCGTGAACGCAAACGAAATGGGCTTCATCAGCGCGGCGACTTGCGGCGCGCGAAGGGTCAGCTCACGGGCACGCCCGGAACCGCCCAGCAGCACCCCGACAGGGCGCAGCACTCTCGTCACTTGGACAGCGAACATGGTGTTCTCCTTCATCGAATGAAAGGGAACACCTGTCCCCGGCGGGGAACATGGGGTTCCCCGTTCGGGATGCTCCAGCCGGGGGGCGGAGCGCTTCTGTGGCACGAGGCCACGGTGTTCAGCCCGAGAGCTGAACTCAATCCACAGCCACAGTCGCGGCTGAACCGGAACGATGTCCGGGCTCTACAAGGCAGGTAACGACTGCGACGCCAGCGAACTGGACTTCAGGAGGCCGGGGCCTCTGATGAAGGCTTGGCAGGCGCGATGCCCACGGGTAGCCCTTGCAGTCTGGCAGCGCAGGGGTGCAAGCTCAAGACCGCCCCCGACGCCATGGGCGGATGCCACCCGAAACCTCTGCGCGGGCGGGTCGCTTTGCGATGGCGCACCGCGGCCTGCGGCCTGCCAAGGCGGTCGGTCGCGGCAGCATGGCCTGTCGGCAGCGTGTCCGGTGTCAGCCCTCTTTCAGTGATGAAGGTGATGCAGAAATCATGATAATATCAATCATCACTTTGGGAGCTGCCATGCGTGAAGTCAACGATGGGCGGGTGGCGCCGTCGGGCGTGGGAACGCTGGCCGGCACGCCCGGGGAGATCGGCGAGCAGTTGCGGCACTCCGGCGCCGAACGCGCCATCGCCCTGACCTTTGCCCACGAGAGCGAGCGCACCGTGCGCGCGATTGCCGAGGCGCTGGGTAGCCTGGCACCGATGGTGGCGGGCCTGATCAAGCGGGGCCAGCGCGAGGCACTGGACAAGATCGTTGATGCATTGGTGCCCTCCGTGCCGCTGCCGGCGCACATGATGGCGGAGGCACGTATGACCGCGCGCGCGCGCAGCGAAGTGCTTGCCTCGGGCGACTGGCTCACGGCGGCGCAGGTGGCCGAGCTGGCGGGTTTCAGCACCTCGAACCTCAGCGCGCAGCCGAACAAGTGGAAGAAGGAAGGGCAGATCTTTGCCGTCCGCCACCAGGGCCTTGACTACTTTCCGGCCTACGGCCTGGATGCCGAGGCGGGCCACAGGCCCCTGAAGGCTCTGGCGCCGATCCTGGCCGCTTTCGACGCTGCCAAGGACGGCTGGGGCCTGGCGTACTGGTTTGCCTCGGCCAACAGCTTCCTGGGCGGCAAGCGCCCCCAGGACGTGCTGCCCCAGTCGCCCGACCGTGTGCTCGCGGCGGCGACCGATGAAATGGCCGAGATAGTCCATGGCTGACCCGGCCGGCGCAAGCCGTCCGCGGCGCGCCGGCGCGTCCAAGGCGAAGGTCACGTTGGCCAGCACCGTGCCGGACCCGCCGGCGGTCCTGCACATCACGCCGGCCACCTGGACGGCCGGCACCGCGCTGCACCGGGTTCATCTCGACGTTTACGCGGCGGAGGCGTTCAACCCAGGAATCAAGGGGAACGCCAGGTTCAGCCCCATCGTCAACGCCGCCGAAAAACCGATCCCCACGCTGTACGGCGGCACCAGCTTCGAGTGCGCGGCGATGGAGACCGTCTTCCACGACGTGCCGTTCGCACCCGGGCTGAAGACCTTTGCCAAGCACAAACTCGAAGGGCAACTGCATTCGGTGCTGGCCACCACGGCGGCACTGACCCTGGCCGATCTGCGCAACGTGCCGCTGCGCAAGCTGGGCGTCGAACGCAAGCAGTTGATCGACACGGAGAAGGACACCTACGGCCGGACCCGCAAGTGGGCGGCGGCCATCCACGCGCAGCATGCGCACATCCAGGGACTGTGCTGGACCTCGCGGCAGGACGACAGTGCGATGGCGGTGATGCTGTTCGGGGACCGCATCGGGGCGGGCGTGCTGACGCAGCGAGGGCCTTCGCGGACTTTGCTCGACGATGGGTCGGCCTACATGGAACTGCTGACCTTGGCGGACACGCTCGGCGTGCAGGTTGTCGCCGGACGTGCCTGACAGGGCGGCGGAGTCGAAGAATCGAGGAAAGAGGGGGAGCAAGGATGGGCGAATCAACTGTCGCGACGTTCAATGCCGGTGCCTCGATGCTGGGCTATCTCTACCAGGTGCGCGTGGCATTGCTCTGGGCCATCCGCCAGAGCCGGATCGGGGACTTCTCGGTCAGCGTCGAAACGCTGGACGACGTGAGTTTCGAGGCGAACGGCGATCCCATCGCCGTGCTTCAGACCAAGCACTCGGTTCACAGCACATCCGGCTTGAGCGATCTCAGCCCTGAACTGTAGAAGACGCTGCGAGTCTGGATGGTCGGCCGCATCAGCGGCGAGGTGCCCATCGTCGCCGCAAAGTTTCTGATCTCCACGTCGGTGATATCGGCCGGCACCGCTTGTTCAGCGCTGGTCCCGGAGGGCGAGGGGCGCGATGTCGAAGCCGCGTCCAGTCGACTCAAGCAGGCGGGCACAACGTCGACGAATGCCGAGCTGAAGGACGCATTCGAGGCCTTCCTCGCGCTGGGTGAGGCCGAGCGCCAGCAGCTGTTGAGCAGCATCTACGTGGTGGCGGGCCAGCCCAATGCCGACGCCATCCACTCGCAGTTGCAGGCTGAGCTGTATCACGTGTCGCTTCACCACCAGGCACTGTCGGTTCAGATGATCGAGGGCTGGTGGTTCAAACGGGTCATCTTCGAACTGGTCCATGGGGGCGGCGGCATTCCAAGGGCGGAGATTGACGCCCAAATCTCTGAGGTCCAGGAATCGCTGAAGCGCGATGGATTGCCCATCGACGAAGAGATCGATGCCTTGATGGTGGCTCTCGAACAGCTGCCGGAGTTCGCCAGCCGGCCGTTCTATCGCCAGGTTGAAATTGTGGGCGCGGGGCCGCGCCGCATCCGCAACGCGATCACGAGCTACTTGCAGGCGTTTCGCCAGCGTTCCGCCTGGACGCGCGATGACTTGTTGTTCGATGCCGATCTGCGGCAGTACGACCAGCGCCTACTCACCGAGTGGGCGTTGTTGCGCGAGCAGGTTTGCGACGAACTGGGTGAAGGTGCCGGCGAAGACGAGATGACCAAAGCGGGCCGGGCCATCCTCAAGTGGGCGGAGGATGCGCCGTTGCCCATCAAACCTGGAGTCAGTGTCCCCTGGGTATGCCGAGGATCGTTGCACATGCTCGCTGAAGATCGGCGCCTGGGCTGGCATCCCGACTTCGAGGCTCGCATGCAGGCGATCTTCGATGCGCCCGCCGGTGAGGCCGCGCCATGACCACCGATTGGCAGGCCAGAACGATCGAGCAACGCAACCTGCTGAATCCGGCGTTCTGCGCCGTTGTGCTGTGGCAGGTGGCCAGGGGATACCGGGCGGAAGCCGAGACGGTGGCCGGCGCGACGGCCGCGCTGCCCGTTGAGCTGGCCTTCGTCGGTGCCAGCTTCGTGTTGCGCGGGCAGACGCGCAGCCAACTGCCGGGCACCGTGCGCACTTCGCTCGCAACCTGGATTCAAGACCACCCGCTGGAGCGGTCGGCTGTGGCCAAAGGCGTAGGCATCCTTCGTCCATATGTGCGAGAGGCCTTGCTGTTCGGCGCGCACCATGGAGCCTTGTTGATATCGGGCCGCACCGTGGCCGGTGAGCCGGGCGCCGCCAGGCGAATCAACAGCTACCTGCGGCAATCGAGCGCCGATGTCCGGGACTGCGCAGGGCAGGCGCACTTTGTGGGGCGCTGGTTGAACAAGGGCGGGACGCCGTCGACAGTGATGGCCATGTTGGGGGTGCAAGCATGATTCAGATCGTCGCCATCGTGGCGTACAGCCACGATGGACGCTCCAGGTCCATCCAGATGGAGCCGGGGCGTGTCAACATCATCTCGGGCGACTCGCGCACCGGCAAGTCCGCCTTGCTGGGGGTGATCGACTACTGCTTCGGTGCCTCCGAGTGCGACGTTCCCGAAGGCAAGGTGCGCCGAAACGTCTCCTGGTTCGGGCTGCTGCTTCAAACCGAGCGAGGACAGGTTTTCGTCGCGCGGCAAGTGCCCGCGGGTGATGCCAAGTCCAGCGAGGCCGTGTACGTCAAGACCGACTCGGAACTGTCGATACCCGCGCACGCAGAGCTCCGTCAGACCACGAACAGGGAGGGGCTCAGGTCGCTGCTGGCGTCATGGGTAGGCATGTCGGACTACCTGCATGAACCGCCCCAGGGCCAAACGCGGGTGCCGCTGGCGGCAACCATCAGCCATGCGCTGACCTTCTGCCTGCAATCGCAGAACGAGATTGCCCAGCGCCGACACCTGTTCCACGGCGCAAGCGACCGCTTTGTGGCCCAGGCGATCAAGGACACGCTGCCGTACTTCCTGGGCGCGGTGACTGACGACTATGTCGCCAAGCAACAGGAGCTGAAACGCGTTCGCACCGAACTGCGCCAGATCGAGCGCCGGCTGGCGGAGGCGTCGGCCATTCGAGGGGAGGGCGTGACGCGCGCGGACACCCTGCTGGCCGAAGCGAAGGCGGCAGGCCTGACAACGCTGGAGGACGGGGCGCCATGGCAGCAGAAGGTGGAGACGCTGCGCCTGCTGCAAAGCTCACCAGTACCCAGTGCACTCGCAGAAGGTGGGGACGACGCGGAGTTCCGTCGTCTGACGGGCGAACGCAACGGACTGCTCGGCGAGCAGCGCAGTTTGGTTGCCACACTCGAACGAGCACGCGCTTTCGAAGGCAACTCGCGTGGGTTCTCCTCGGAGGCCAGGGAGCATGCGGCACGGCTGAATGCGGTGTCGGTCTTCGAGCAGGGGGTGGACGGGCATGCGTGCCCGCTTTGCCTGCAGGGCTTGCCGGCCGAATCGAGTGCGCCGTCGATTGGCGAGTTGCGCGCCGCCCAGGCGTACATCGGTGAGCGCAGTGGCGCCATGGACTCGGCCACCCCTCGCATCGAGTCCGCGATTCATGAGGTCGAGGGCAAGCTGATCGAGCTTCGGCGCCGCATGGACGGCAACCGTGAGTTGCTGACCGCGGTCAAACGCTCAAGCCAACGTCTGCAACTGGCCGCCGACACCGAGGCGCGACGGGCGATGGTGCTCGGCCGCATCAGCCTGTACGTCGAGAACATTCCGCAGATGCCGGACCTCACGGCGCAGCAACGCCGGCTTGACGAACTGAAACTGCAGGAGCAGCAGCTTGACCAGGCCGTCAGCGCCGACGTGATCCAGCAGAAGCAGGAATCCTGCTTGTCGAACGTGAATCGCTACCTGTCCGACTACGCCAGGCGGATCGGGCTGGAGTATTCAGAGAGCCCGCTTCGACTCGACCCGCGGGCGCTGACCATCGTGGCCGACACGCCCGAGCGCCCCGTGCCCATGTCCGAAATCGGCAGCGGCGAGAACCACGTCGGCTATCACATCGTTGCGCATCTCGCGTTGCACACTTGGTTTGCGAACCGACAGCGACCGGTTCCATCCTTCCTGTTGCTGGACCAGTTGTCGCAGGCTCACTTTTCGCCGGACGCGGCACCTCGCGACGGCGTGACGCAGGAGAAGCTGGATTCGGATCGGAAGGCCGTGAAGGCACTCTTTGGGCTCATCTTCGACGTGGTCGAGAGCCTGCAGGGGCGCTTTCAGGTTCTCATCACCGATCACCCGGACTTCAGCGACGATGTTCGCTTCCAAGCCGCATTGCGCGAACGGTGGCGCGATGGGTTGAAGTTTATGCCGGAGGACTGGCCGAGGGGCGACAGCGTCGTTTGATCGTCGCTGGAGCGGAATGGCCGTGGGGGCAGGCTGGGAATCGTTCCCGCCCCCGACGCACTTGAAAGCACGGCCGCGGATGAGATTCTGAACGCACGGTCCCGCATGGAGCGGGCCCACTCACCGCGTTCAGGAGCCCTTGATGAAATTCTCCAAAGCCGAAATCGAAGCCGTCATCGCGGCGTCCCCGCGCACGACGGTGCCCCTCAACAAACTGGTGCTGTCGGAGGAGCGCCAGGTGCGCCCGCAAGGCAGCACGCCCAAGCTGAGCATTGCGGAACTCGCTGCCTCGATCAAGGACAGCGGCGTGCTGCAGAACCTGATCGTCGTGAAGGGCGTGCGCGGCATGCACGAGGTCTGCGCCGGCGGGCGCCGGCTCGAAGCGCTGACGGCGCTGGCGCAGGCCGATGACATCCCCGAGAACTACCCGGTGCCGGTGCTGATCGTGCCCGCCGACAAGGCGCTCATCGCCAGCCTCGCCGAGAACGTGTTCCACATCCCCATGCATCCGGCCGACGAATACGTCGCCTTCGCCAAGCTGATCGGTGCGGGCAAATCGGTCGAGGACGTGGCTGCGGCGTTCGGCGTCACGCCCCTGGTGGTGAAGCGCCGCATGAAGCTGGCGGCGGTCTCGCCGCGCCTGATGGCACAGTTTCGCGAGGGGCAGATCGGGCTGGATTGCCTGATGGTGCTGGCCTCGTGCGACGACCATGCGCGTCAGGAGCAGGTGTGGACCGGCATGCCGTCGTGGAACCGCCGACCCGACTACCTGCGCCAGTTGCTGACGCAGGGCGAAATCGAATCCGACACCGATCCGGTTGCGCGCTACGTCACGCTCAAGGCCTACGAGAAGGCGGGTGGCACGCTGCGGCGCGACCTGTTCAGTGACGACGACAGGAAGGCCTACTTGCTCGACGCCGCCCTGCTGGACTCACTGGCAACCGACAAGCTGCGCAAGAAGGCCAGACAGGTCGCCGCCGAGGGCTGGAAGTGGGTCGACGTTCGGGCGCGCTATGTCTTCGAGGAGTTCGTCAAGTTCGGTGAGCTGCGCAAGACGAGGCGCACACCGAGCGACGAAGAAGCCGGCGCCATGGTGGGCTTGCGGAGCCAACTCGACACCCTGCAGTCACGGATGGACGCGTTGCAGGAGCACGAGGGCGACGATGAGAACGATGACCGGGAGTTCCTCAAGCTCGAAGCAGAGGCCGAGGTGCTGGAAACCCAACTGAGGGCCTTGCAGGATGCCCTGTGCGTCTGGCCACCCGAGCTCATGGCCCAGGCTGGCTGCGTGGTCTTCGTGGGCAGCAAGGGAACGGCCGAGGTCAAGTACGGCTTGATCCGGCCGGACGACCGCAGCGGCATGGCCGACGCCGCGCGGCAGGCCAGCGAAGCGGATGGCGCGGGTGAGTCAGTGGTGTCGATGCCCTCGGCCAAGACCCGACCGGTGCACTCCGAGAGACTGACCCGGCGCCTCACCGCCCACCGCGTTGCGGCCGTGCAGGCCGAGTTGACGGCCCGCCCCGACGTGGCGCTGGCAGCGCTCACGGCGCAACTGGCGCAGCTGATCTTCCGAGACGATGCCCGCGGGTACCAGCGGCCGGAGACGGTCTTCGCCATCACGGCGGCAGACAGCCAGTCCGATTTGCAGGCCGCGGCCGAAGACATGCAGGGCAGCGCCGCCTGGGCCAGGGTTCAGGCCGAGCGCACGTCGTGGGCCGCTCGCCTGCCGCAGGAGATGGACCAGGTGTTCCCCTGGCTGCTGACGCAGGAGCAGGCGACGGTGATTCAACTGCTGACCTTCGCGGTCGCGATGACCGTGACGGGCCTCTATGGCATCGAGCCTGAACGGCAGCGCACGGACGCGCTGGCCGCGGCCTTGGGACTGGACATGAACAAGTGGTGGGCGGCCACCAGCGCTTCGTACTTCAGCCACGTGTCGAAGGCGCGCATTCTCGACGTGGTGACGGAAGCGGTGGATGCCAACGCGGCCAGCCCATTGGCCGCGCTGAAGAAGGCCGACGCCGCGAGCGGCGCGGAACAGACCGTGGCGGCAAGGGGCTGGCTGCCCGCATGCCTGCGCACGCGGCGGGCGGTGGAGACGGCGACCGACGAAGCGCTTGACGATGCGCCGGAGCCAGCTTCACCCGAGGCCTTGGCTGCGTAGCACTGCACGGCAACGACCGGTAGCGAGTGGCGCATCGGGTGGGAACACCGTGCGCTGCTCGATGTCGTGCGGTTCAGGCCGGTATCGAATCGGGGGCCTCGTCGTCTCCGGCTGACTGCGACTTTGGGGTGTCGCGCGGCGTCGCAGGCCGCCCACGCAATTTCGGCAGGACGGCACCTAAATACGCACCCGAAGCTCTGATGCGGGCATGGCCAGCCAGCGCCGACACGGACTGTCGCGCCGCCATGTCCGCCTCGGCCGACACCGGCCCACCGCCGCGCACCGGCGGCTTGACGCCTGTGAGGCCGGTGTAGGTTTCCATGAGCACTTCATGCCGCAGGCCGTGCCCGGTGGCACCCCGCTCGCGCAGCGTGATGCCGAACTTCTCCATCACGTAGTCGAATCGGCGGAGATTCCGCTTGAGGTCGCGTGCGGGATCGCCCATGTGGGCATCCTGGCCGCTGACCTGGTCTTGCGCGAAAGCCACGGCCACCACGCGGGCGGGGCTGTCCACCGCCAGCCAGCGCACGCGCCCACCTTTGCCCTTGATGCGCACATACCGATCCGCTGCCTTGTCGTCGGGCGGCAGGCCCGTTTCATCAAACGGCAGCACGTGCTCGAAAGGCCGGAACTGCATCGCTTCCTTGCGCCGCAGGCCGAAGGCCCAGATCAGCCGCAGGCATGCCCCGACGTGGCAGTCGAAGGCGCACACCTCGTTGATCAAAGTGTCGATGTCGATCCCCTGGGCCGACCAGCTCTTGTCGCGCTGGGCGTACTCGTGGCGCTGGTACTCATCCACGATCAGGCCGTAGTACGCAGGGCTGCGCACGAAGCCGTGTTTGCCCATCCACATGCCCAGGCCGCGCAGGAAGCTCAGGTAGGTCTGGATGGTCGCCGGCGCCAGGTGATCCTGCTTCCAGACCTGCACCATGGCGCGGATGTGCTTCTGCCCGAGGTTGCGCGGGTCGGGCATCGTCTTGAACCCGGCCTTCAGGCGCAGGTCGCGGAAGAAGCGCCGCAGGAAGTGCGCGCGTTCGTGCCGCGTCTTGTGCGACACCGTCTTCTCGAGCGAGGTGTGCAGCGTGTTGAAGAGCTCGATGAGCACTTCGAGCACCTGCTCAGGCGCAGCCTTGCCCGGCGAGTAGCTCGCCAGGATTTCTTTCGGCGACTTCCCGGCCCAGCTCTGCCGGCGCGTCGGCTGATACCGACTGGACCGCCCTGGGCTGAGACTCTCCTGACGTCGGCGGCGGGATATCGGGGGATGAGGTTCACGGTGATCGATGGCGGGCATGGAGGACCTCCAGACTGAGACCCGCCGCCCGAACGGCGGGTTGAGGTGGCTGTTGACGTGGAATCCGATGCGGGACATCGGCCGGGCGGATTCCGTCGCCCTGGCCGGTGCGTGGTCGAGAACTTCGGCGCCGCACGCGACCACGGCGTTGCGGCACCGACCCAGGCGGTTTGCCGGCCGCTGCACGCGCAGTGGCCAGCTCGGTCGGTCTTAAAAATGAAACGAGTGATCCGTCCCACCTGTGCATTTCTGCAACTGTGGGGTTGGTGATGCCCGCCGGCCTCATGGGCATGGCGGTCGGCATCGGCGGCAAGGTCAGGCCTTGCACGCGCGTGGTGGATCAGTTCTGGATTCGTAGCGCCATCGACTCGCATGGGTCCACCCCTGACCGAATGTCCAGGGCGGTGCCGAGTCTGTGAGCGGGTGCGCGCGTGGAGCCCAACAGGGCAAACACGACCGCGCGCTGCGTGGAACGCGTGCTCAAGCGATGGCGGGAACAGCGGTGCGGCATCGGGTGCCGACCTGGGTGTCGAAGGCGGTGGCGCGTTTCAGGAACGCCCGGCGGTGAACGCCGGCAGGGCCACGGGCACATGCACTACGAAATGGACCTCGGGGCCAGCGCCTCGAAGGGCGATGGCTGTCCCGGCTCGAAGGCCGGGGCTTGAAGGGCAGGTAACGACTGCGACGCCTTTGGCTCCGTGAGGAGCATGGCCAGGGCGGCCAACGGGAAACCATAGTTGACGCTGGGCCTGCGCCCGGGTCAAGCCGTGGGCGCCGCAACTGGCTTGATGTCGCAGCGATTGATGGTGGCGAAAACAGGGCCGGGATGTGCTTGTGAGCCGCGTTTATTGTCCCGAAGGGTCCAGGAGCGAGGCTGGATGCGGGGTTGACAATCAATCTTGCTGCCTCTGGTCCAAGGGGGAACCTTTGTGGCCGTGCCGGCAGGTCGGCGGCGGCGGCGCCCTCTGCGCGGTGAGCGGGGTTGACGAGCCTCATTCGAGTGAGAACGTAGCTCGACATGCAGGAACCTCCCGAAGCGCACGAGCGAGCTGCTCGCGTTTGGATGCGAGTCGATGACGTTGTAGTCGGACCCAGGTTCGAGCCGGTCGCGAAATCGGGCGTTTTGGAGGGGTGTTCTGCGTGGACGCGTCGCATCGGCATGTCGATGCTGACCAACCGTGAACCACAAAACGGAGCCCCCCATGGAATTGATCGTCCGAGCGGTGGATGTCGGATTCGGCAACACCAAGTTCGTCACCGGCATCGGTGGCGGCCGTGCCAGCGACATTCGCTGCGCCAGCTTCCCGTCGAGGGCCTACCCCACACCGCGTGACCCGTCGAAAGCATTGGGCAGCGAAGGGCGCAAGACCTTCGCCATTCCCATCGGCGGCCTGTACTACGAGGTCGGCCCGGACGTGATGCTGGCGGCCGATGCCTTCCGCGCCACCGAGATCCACGGCGACTACATCGAGACGCCGCAGTACCTGGCGCTGGCACGCGGTGCGCTGCGGATGATGAAGGTCGACGCCGTCGACTTGCTTGTGGTCGGCCTGCCGGTGGCGGCGTTCGCGGCCAAGAAGGCAGCCCTCGAGAAACTGATGACCGGCCGCCACGATGTGGGCGGCGGCAAGACCGTGGTCGTGCACAAGGCACTCGCGATGGCGCAGCCCAACGGCGCGCTGATCGACTACGCCACGCAACACGACAAGGTCGAGGCGATGGAGCATGAACAGAGCCTGGTCATCGACCCGGGCTCGCGGACCTTCGACTGGCTGGTCGCGCGCGGCATGAAGCTCTCGTACAAGCAGAGCTACTCCGTGGACCGCGGCGTCTCGAACATCCTGCAGCTGGTCGCCGACGACATCAGCCAGGAGATCGGACAGGCTTACACGAACCTGGACAGCATCGACTGGGCGCTACGCAATGGCAAGACCCTCACGGTCTACCAGCGACAGTACAACCCGGCGCGCATGCGGCCGATGGTCGAGATCATCGCCAAGGACGCCGTCGCGGCCATGATGCGTCGCATTGGCGGCGCCTTCAACGTGCAGCACGTGATCCTGGTGGGCGGCGGCGCTTTCCTGTTCAAGAAGGCCGTCAAGCAGGCGTTCAGCACCCACCTGATCCTTGAGGTGAAGGAGCCGGTGTTCGCCAATGTGCGCGGCTACCAGATCGCAGGGACGAACTACGCGCACACGACGCTGACCACTGCGAGCCGGCAGCGCATGACGGCATCTGAAGGAGGCGGCGCATGACTCAGGATGCGAAGCGTGCCCAAGAGCCGGTGCGGCTGCTGTTCGAGATGACGCGTGACGACAACCCGCGCCTGTACGACGACCTGATCCGGTTCAACAAGGGCACGAAGCGGGTGAACCGCCTGCGGTTTCTGGCGTACGAGGGGTTGATCGCGCAGCACTGGATGGCGGCGCAAGGTGTCGCGGCAATGGGCCCGCTGGTAAGCCCGGCGAGCGAGCCGAGTGTCAGCCCGTCGGTCGCCCGTCACACCAATCAGGTCTTCGAAGCGCCGCCGGTCGGGGAGGCGTAGATGAAGAAGCATGCCAACCAACCTCGTGATGCGGTCAGCGCGTCCGAACTGGCGGAAATGGGGGTGTGCGAGCGAAGAGTGTTGCTGGCACATCGCCACGGCACGCGGCGGACGTCGGCGCAACGACGGGGAATGTGGCGAGGCCTGCGTGCGCACGAACGGTTTCATCGCGATGGCCTTGCCGCGAAAGAGGGAGAGAGTCGACGCCGCCGCGTCGCGCGCGCTTCGTGG
This sequence comes from Rubrivivax sp., assembly GCA_014859905.1. Lineage (GTDB taxonomy): Bacteria > Pseudomonadota > Gammaproteobacteria > Burkholderiales > Burkholderiaceae_C > Rubrivivax. Next base: position 40,914 of record JACZKT010000389.1, on the reverse strand, counting down.
TTCGTGGGGCTCTGCGTGCGCTTTGCGCTCGCTGTGCTGCGCTCGCTCGCTGGGTGCAGGCGTCGGGCTCGAGATCCAGGAGAAAGCGGGTGACGACAAACTGGCCTGCATGGGTGCTACTGACGCTCGCCCTGGCACTCGGGATGATCGTGACCTTGCGGCGCCGACGCGCGGTGCTGGCTGATCGCATGGAGAGGGTCGGTCGCCCTTCGGACCTGAAGGATGCGGAGCTGATCTGTCTGGAAAGGCGGTTCGACATATCGGAGCCGGTTCGGCTCTCGACAAGGCTGGATCGCGCTTATCGGATGCCGTCGGGTCTGGTCGTGCTCTTGGAACTGAAGACCCGCAACGTCAATCGCGCGTTCCGGTCGGATGTGATCCAGTTGTCGGCGCAAAGGCTGGCGCTCGAGCTCAAGACCGGGCAAGTCGTCGCGCACCACGGCTATGTGGTCGCCCAGATGCCGGACGGCGCGCGCGAGCCCCATCGAGTTCAGCTGGCCTCGGGAGAAGCCGTGGTCGCATTGGTCAGGCGGCGCGAGGCCATCTTGGCTGGCCGGATCAATCCAACGCCCGCGGCTTCGGTAGGGGTGTGCCGAACCTGCGCCTACCGATCCATCTGCCCGGATCGCCTTGCCAGATAGGTCGTCTCACGCTGGCTAGTTGCGAAACGCCACGTCCTTTGGTGCCTCTCTTCCTGGGTCATTCGGCGCATTCGCGTGAGCATCTGGGTTTTGTCGTCCGTGCACCGGGCTTCAGGCCTCGCCAGCCATGAATCACGAACTGATCAGCCAAATCTGCTTCGCCGAAATCTACGCCGTTCCATCTCATCAGACGGCACGTTCGCTGTTCACCCGACTGCAGCACGGCATGGCCTACGCCGACACGCTGATCGAGCGTGAGTGAATCGGTACAGCAGGTTCTTGCCGCGATCTCCGGCGGCCTTCCTCAAGGCGCGGCGGCACCGGATCGCAAGCGGAGTGCGCCAGGACTGAAGCGCTGCTGCAGATGCCGGCCCTTGACGAAGCCAACTTTGGGTGGCGGGCAGTGGCAGCGCTGCGCATGCGGCTGTGGGGCATCCATGCTCATGTTCGACGCGATACGAGAGAGATTGCACGCGCGTCAGCGCGTGCTCGCAGAGGCTGCTTTTGCGCCGAATTTCCGGGGGTTGAAGGCGAGATTTCGGATGTTTTCATGAACGCACTGGATCGGGAAATGTTGTCCCCGGCAGCATGAAAGGACACTCGAAATGGCAGGCGGAATTGAAAAGCTGACGGCGCTCAAGGTTGCCCGGCTCTCGAAGCCGGGTCGCTACGCCGACGGCAAAGGGCTGTACCTTCAGATCACGAAGGCCTTGGTGAAAAGCTGGATCTTCAGGTACGAGCGAGACGGCAAAGAGCGCTACATGGGCTTGGGAGCCACGCATACCGTGGGCCTCGCCGAGGCGCGGGAGCAAGCGCGAGACGCACGGGTCTGTCTGTCCGGAGGCAAGGACCCGCTCGAGGTGCGCAATGCGCTCGTTGTCGCCAACAAGGTCGAACAACTGAGCAATCTCGACTTCGACCGCTGTGCGGCGGACTACATCAAGAGCCACAAGGAAGCGTGGAAGAACGAGAAGCATCAGAAGCAGTGGGAGACCTCGCTGAGCACGTATGTCTCGCCGCACCTTGGGAAGCTCCACGTTCGGCGCATCGACACCCCTTTGGTGCTGAAGGTGCTGCAGCCGATCTGGAAGACGAAGACGGAGACTGCCTCTCGGATCCGCGAGCGGATGGAGCGCGTCTTGTCTTGGGCTGCCAAGCAGGGCTATCGCGAAGGCGAGAACCCGGCGCGGTGGCATGGCCACTTGGAAGAACTGCTGCCGAAACCGGCGAAGCTCAAGAAGGTGAAGCATCACCCGGCCTTGCCGTATCGGGAAACCGGGGCGTTCTTCGAAGGATTGCGGCTGCAGAAGGGCATCGGGGCCCGAGCCCTGGAACTCACCGTTCTCACCGCCTGCCGAACGGGTGAGGTGCTCGGGGCGAACTGGGCCGAGATGGACTTCAAGGCGCGCGTCTGGATCATTCCCCCAGAGCGTATGAAGAACGGCAAGGAGCATCGCATCCCATTGGTCGATGCCGCGCTGGAGATCTTGAAGAAGCTCCGTGGCCTGCACCCTGTGCTTGTCTTCCCTGGCGCGAGGGAAGACAAGATGCTGTCGAGCATGTCCATGTTGACGGTGCTGCGACGTATGAACCGTGCGGATCTGACCGTGCACGGGTTCCGCTCGACGTTCCGGGACTGGGCGGCGGAGATGACCCAGTACCCGAAGGAACTGGCCGAGCTCTCGTTGGCGCACACCGTGGGGAACGCCGTCGAGAACGCCTACCGGCGCTCTGACCTCTTCGAGCGTCGCCGCGCGCTGATGCAAGACTGGGCCGCGTGGTGCGCCGTTGTTCAGCCGGATGCTGAGGAAGCCTCGGATACCGGAGGTGAACTGGAGCTTGAAGTCACGGATGCCGCAGAGCAGGAGGAGCCTCGCAGTGCGGCCTGAGAATCGCCAGTGCAGCAGGCAACAGGGCGGCTTGGCGTGGGGCCCGACTCGCCCTGTGTGGCATCATGACGGGGGTCGGCAGTTCGACGGAGGGATGGTCCGCCCTACAGGGCTCTCCGCCCAAATCGACGACCCCCGCTACAACCCCCGGATGCGACGCGGATTTGATGGGTATTCGTGGGACGTTAAGAAGTGATCGCTTGCGCTGCCCGCTAAGTCCGGACTGAAATCTTGGATGCAGTGAGACGCTATGACGGCCTAAAGGCCCGGACGTCCACTCCGCCAACAATCTGAGAAGCCGTTGTAAGTCATTGACTTATAACGGCTTTTTCGTTTTCTGCTACCCGCTTCGCGATGCGACGGTGCTACACAGTCGGTCCGTTTGTGTAGCAGTCGGTGTGTAGCAGTTGGGGTGTCGGCTTGACCGCCGAACCTTCGACGGCGGCAGGCAGAACGCTGCGCAGAAGGGCCCGTGACAACCCATCGCGGAGCACCTCATGACCTCATCGCGTCCAGTTCGGCGTCCCATCTCCGGCGCTGAGCAGTCGACCACCACGCTGCCCAAGTACCTCATCCGCCGCGGCAACGCCCTGTACTTCAAACGCCGAATTCCGGCCGATGTGGCTCACGGGTTCACGGAGTTCAGGGAGCAGGTCTGGAAGTCCCTTGGGACCCACCTCGTCGAGCAGGCCAGGCCGCTGCTCGCGGTCGAAATCACAGAGTTCGACCTGAGAGTCGCACAGCTTCGACGTGAGGCTGCGCTCCGAACGGTTTCCGACCAACGAGACGGCCAACCGCAGCTCGTGGCATTGACCAGCGGCTCGCCGCCGGGCCAGTCCGAGCGCGTGGAAGCACCCGTGGTTCCGGCCCGGGCGCAAGCGGCGGAAGCCGCCCAGGAGAACCGGTCGTCGGCGCATGCCATGAGGAAGAAGCCAGACGCCTTGAGCGTGCACCCTCAGGCCCCTCCTCGGTCGCCCCTGGCGCTGGTCGCGAACCGTCCAGAAGCTACGCCAACGCCATCGCCCAGCGCCGCAGGTCCCAAGCCCCGAGCCAAGGCGATAACCTCGCCGTCCGCGCCAGGGCTGATGTATCCAGGCACGACGATGCTGCACCTGTTCGAGCACTGGAAGTTGGACCAGGCCAGACCACGCACAGTCGGCGCGGTCCAGCGCGCAGTCATGCAGTTCCGGGCCCTGCATGGCCCGCTGCCGGTCGAAACCATCACGCGACAGCATGCCCGAGCCTATCGCGACTCCCTCATCGAGCGACAGCTCTCCAAGGGCACGGTCGAGAACGCGATTGGCTTCCTCAGCACGCTCGTACGTCACGGCATGTTGGAGACCGTGGAGAACCTGGCGACGAACCCCTTCGAGCGCATCCTCGTCAACGGCGCCAAGGGGCTACGGGCGCCCAAGGACCGCAGGGCCTATGAGGTCAGCGAGCTCAACACGCTGTTCTCCAGCAAGCTGTACACGCAGGGATACCGTCCCAAAGGGCAGGCGAGTGACGCGGCCTACTGGGTGCCCCTGCTCGGCCCCTTCGCTGGCCCGCGCATCGAGGAGGCGTGCCAGCTGCGCGTGGCCGACGTTCAGCGCATCAACGGCGTCTGGTCCATCCGCATCTGCGACATCGGCGAAGACCAGAATGTCAAGACTGCCAGCAGCTTCCGTCGGGTTCCCTTGCACGAGGAACTCGTCAAAGCGGGCTTCCTCGCCTATGTGGCCAGGGTCGCCGCAAGCGGGGCTGACCGTGTCTTCCCGACGCTGAGCAACGACAACGCAAACGGCATCTACAGCAACTCGGTCGGCAAATGGTACGGGCGCTACCTCCAGGACATCGGGCTCACCGATAGCCGGCTCGATTACCACTCATTTCGGTATGCGTTTAAACAGCAGTGTTCGCTCTGTAACGTTGAGGAAGAGACGCGGGATGCCCTTGCGGGACATTGGCTGAACGGCAGGGATGCCTCACGCACCTACTTGAAACGTGAACAAAGGCAGTATCCGTTCACCAAGCTGGTCGCTGCCATCAGGCTGCTGCGCTACGACGGACTACGTCTGTCACACTTGGCTGTCGATGACCCCATGGCCGGGGTCGAGGAGCATTTGCTGACCTGAGCCCGCACGGCGCTCTTGGCCGGCCTGTGGTGCTTCAGCGCGCCCAGCAGCGGCCGATAAGCCCGTGATGCACCAGACCAACGACTCGGAGGCCTCGGGCACTGCGGGCGACCCACTGCCCATGTACCTGCATCGCCGAGGCCGGCACTACTACTTCAAGCGAAAAATCCCTGCTGGTCTCGAACAGGCCTTCCCGGACCACAAGGAGCAGGTCTGGCAGACGCTCGACACGGAAGACATGAGCGAAGCCCTCCCGCGCTTGGCTCAGGCAGTGGAGGACTTCGAGCGAACGGTCACCCGCTTCAAGGCGTCCAAGGTGCCGCGTGTGCAGCGAGGTCTCGCGCTTGCGAAGTCAGCGGCGGCAACGACGCCGTATCTGATGCTGGCGCACGTCGAGCCCCTGCTCAAGCAGCGCGCCCATGAGTTTTGGACCTACTTTGACATTGCACGTCCCCTGCACAAGACGCCTGAGCAGCGTCAAGAACTCCAGGCCTGGGTACAACGCGACCTCGCAACCTATCGAGAAATGGCGGTGGCGAACGACTATGACGGCATGGAGTTCCTCGCGCCCCTCCTGCTCAAGGCCGCCAAGCTCAATGCGCCGCCGAAGTCTGATGCTCGGCGTAGGTTGCTGCGGGAGTTGTTGCGTCAGGAAATCGAGCAGTGCGAAACCCTGATTGCAACCTTGAATGGAGCAGTCGCCGACGAGCCTCCACCAAAGCCGGTTGCGCCTCGGTCGTTGCCCACGCTGCTCACGTTGCACGAAAGTTGGCGGCGGCGTCAGGACAGGAAGAGGACCGTGGCCACGTTCGAGCGGACGGTGCTTGAGTTCCATGGGCTGCATGGGCCGCTTCCTGTCGAGGCCATCGGCAAGGACCACACGCGCCAGTACCGGGATGAACTCATCAAGCTCGACGTGACGAAGGCAACCATCGAAAACAAGATTGGCTATCTCGGGACCTTGTTTCGGCACGGCCAGCGCGAACTGGTTGAACGCCTCAAGGACAACCCCTTCGAGTGCATCGACTTCGCTGGAGCGCGTGAGACAGGCGCCGACGAGGACCGGCGTCCGTTCGAGGAGCATGAGCTGCAATTGTTGTTCAACTCTCCGCTGTACACGCAAGGCTATCGACCGAGTGGGCAAGCACGGGAGGCCTCGTACTGGCTACCGCTCATGGGCGCGTTCACGGGTGCCCGACGCGAGGAGATTGCTCAACTTCGGGTGGCGGATGTTCAGCGCGTCGACGGAAGTTGGTGCCTCAAATTTACCGACCAGGCGCCTCACCAAAAGCTCAAGACGCCAGGCAGTCTCCGACGGGTACCGATTCACACAGAGCTGATTCAGTGCGGCCTTCTGGCGTACGTCAGTGAGCAGCGAGTTGCCGGTAATGAGCGTCTCTTCCCGTCACTTCGAAACGACAATGAAAACGAAACTTGGTCTAGTGCATTTGGTACTTGGTTTGGGCGTTACCTTGACGACCTTAGCCTGACCGATGCCCGACTGGATTTTCACTCGTTTCGTTACAATTTCAAGCAGACCTGTACGTTGTCCGACATCGGGGACGAGGTTAAAGACGCGCTTGCCGGTCACTGGGAAGGTGGGCGAAGTGGCAACAAGAATTACATGCGCAGGAGTCAACGTCAGTATCCCTATCCAAAGCTCATCAAGGCGATGGACTTGTTTCACTATGGAAGACTCGACCTCGGCCACCTGCATGTCAGAGACCCGTTTGAGGGAATAGACAGACTCTAGCTGTTGACCCGTTTGCCGAGACTAGGCTCTTCTGAAGTGCCTACGTTGGGCAGCGACTGCTCGAACGACTTGGACCGTAGATAGTGGCGAACGCGGGGAATGCAGATGCTGCGGCATTGCTATCGAGGCAAAGCACACTGGCTTTGGTTCTCGCAGAGAAGTCGGCAAGCCGAACATAGCTCACTGTCCGAATGAACATCGGTTGTTTGTTCGCAGCGCTCAGATATGTCAGAAAGAAAGGCCGCCCCCATACAGGGGCGGCATTGAAGTCAGCGAAGATGACCTACTTGATGGGCGAAGGTGAGTGAAAAGACATCGCCCAGGGTGACGGCACCGCACTTGGCAGCGCGAAAGCAGGAAGCGTCCGCATCGGCGTCAACTGCTGCGGGGGTCGACCGTCCGGTGCTGCTTGCGCCAAAGTCTGGACGGGTACTGAAGTTGAAGCCACCTTCGGCGATAGCTGTACCTCCGGCGGTGGTTGAGCCGCCAGTGAAGCTGAGTCCACCTTCCTTGAGGACACAGCAGGCGCGTCCTGGTTGGGTTGAATCGCCACCTCTGTCGCGGCCACCGATGGCTTGGCAATCTTGGTGGCCTCAAATGCAATGATGAGCAGCGTTCCTGTGGGCGCGCCCGCTCGCGAAAGGTAGAAATCCGCCCTCAAAGCGCCCGTGACCTTCACGAAGTCGCCCTTACTGAGCTTCGGGTCCTCGTCACGCATGACTCTCACACTGTACCAAGTTGGTTCCCGCCCCTTGTCATTCTTCTGGGCCTCAGCAATCCGAAATTCCCAATAGCCCTTGCCTGTGGATTTGGACTCCTTTCTAATCGGTGTCGAAGCCACATTGCCGTATGCTCTCATACCTGATGTCCTGTTAGTCGACGGTCCAAGTGCCGTCAACACGTGTAGGAACGTCAGTCAATCTCGTCGTCCGGGCGGGTAGGGGCGTCAGTAGCGGAGAGCGTATCGCCGGCCATGGAGCACTCGTCGCGGGACGCCTGTAGGGCAGGTAGTTCTCGCTGAACCATCCCGCCGTCGAGTGCTTGTTTGTCGCGTCGACGCGTACTTTCGGCAACCATGTTGGCAGGAGCTGGATAAGGGCGTGTCCGACGAGCTCGTCATCGAGCTTCGACCTGCCATCAGAAAGCTCCACCGTGCGCGCCGCCCAGACCTCGAACACCCCGGGCTCGACTTCACGGACGTGACGTCGAGTCCCAGTCAGTGGCTCGGAGTTGTTCGCCTTTCCAATTGCCCGCATTACCCCCAATGCGCGGAGTTCGATGCGTTCGGTCTTGCAGAAGACGACGACGCGGCGCAAACGGTGACCGCCGTTCGCGGGGCGACCAATTGCCTGGACCAGCGCTGCCAGTCCGGCTTCGCGGTCGGGGCCACGCTTGCTGCGGTCCGCCTCGAACCACGTAATTCCGTCCGCCTCGATGGCCGCAGCGTCCGGGCGGAGCGATTGTTTGACAGTCCGCTTGGGCCTGATGACTTCGACCGAGAGCATTCCTTGAACCATGGGGTCTTCGGGTCTTCGGCCACGGTTGACGTACTTCATGACCTCCTGCTCAGTCATCGCCTGCAGGCCCCGCGCCTCACACGCAAGCACCAGGAACTGCAGCCAAAGTCTGTGCTCCGGATTCGTCATGTCGCTCGTTCTTCGAACCGACGACGCGGCATCGATTCCTGCTTCGCCGAGGAACTCGGTACCTCGCTGGGCGAGCCCATAGATAGTTTGAAACCGCTCTGTTTTGTAGCGCCTTATGAGGCCTGCCTTCACCATGCCCCTAACGGCGCGCTGCGCGGCCGTCAGCGCCGCCTTGAATGGTCGCTCTGGAAAGCACAACGCTGCAACATCCAGCGTCCTAATCACACGTAGCCTGTTGAGCACAACGAGTGTGCGATGTTGGATGCCTCTCTGTAGTGCAGAAGTTGACACCATCGCAGTGATGCCGCGGGTAGGCCCCGGAGTGCATTTGGCATTGACAGCAGGTGTGCTGCTGGCCGGCACCGAGCGGGCATCCGCGCTCGTGCCGACCGGTACGGTCGTGCCGCCTTCTGGGTCCGTCCCTTCAACTCTCCTCAGTGCAGTCTTGGGCATCGATGTGATTCGTCTCTTGACCCTCGGAGGGCCGTCGGTCCGTCCATCGTTTTGGGGGTTTGTCATTCGCGTCTCGTCGTGGTTGGCGTATTCGAGGCCGCTCTGCCACCAAACTGCATCGGCCGCGCGGGCGGGGTTCTCTCGTATAGCCACCGTGCCACCAGCAGGCAAAAGCCTGCACACCACGCCCGCTTGTTGCAACTGTTGGGACTCGTCAATGTCTGCCGCACGCCTGTCCCTGGGCAGGGGGCAACTGTGTTTTCCCCAGGTACGGGCTCGCGCGCTTGGGGCGCGCGTCGTCATCGTTTTCACCGCGACGTCCCTCAAAGCCACTGAACGGTCGGCCGGCTGCGCCGGGGCAAACCGCCGCCGTCCCGGAGTGTCCTATCGATGCCAAATGTGCTCCCGGGGGTCGGCTGCGCCAACTGTTCTTCCAGCATGCCCAGAGCGGGCACGGCTACCCCAAAGTGTCGAATCAGATGTTCATCGACGACACGTGGGGACCCCTCGCCGTAGTCGGCGACCCGCTGCGCGGTCCGCCCCTCTCCTCAAGGGCTGGCATGCGCTGGACCGGCGGCGGTTTGCACCGCCTCCGCCGGCCCGGTCGCGGGCAACTGTTTCCCCATGAGCCTGCCGTCGAAAGTAGCCGTGACCCGTGCACACGGCAACAGTCTGGCCAAGGCAGGCGGCTGGACGCCGCCCCGTCCTCCCGTTGGTGTCATCGAGAGCGGAGGTTTGGTGCCATCGGGCCGGGTGTTTTTGGATGCTGTTTTGAGCGATGGCGAGGGTGCTCCCGGTCGTCGACGGTCCCGTGGGTCCCGACAGCCTGCTCTCAGTAGGTCCGTCGGCTCTGGCCCCAGTGGCTACACCTGCGAACACCACCACTGGAGCCATCATGCAAATCAAGCGCCGAGGGCAGCGCGCCATCCTCATCGAGTCGACGTATGTGCGGAAGGGCGCGGAGGGCAACAGCCACGGATTCACGCGGCCTCGGCAGGTCTGCAGCGTTGACATCGACGCCACCACCATTCCGCCAGATGTCGACGCGCGGTTGAACAAAGAGCAACGCGACCTCCTGATGAGCCGTGTCGTCGCCCCAGCCCAGCGACGCGCTGCTCAGAAGCGTGCCGACGATGAGGCACGTGTAACCGACCCCGGCTGGCGTCTGGCCGAGGCGCTGACGCTCGTCAACGATGCCGCGCGCCTGAGCTTGGTCAGTGCGGTGCCGCCAACCCGCGTGGTGGAACTCACGGAGGCCCTGCGCGGTGTCGTCCTCACCGGCGGCAGTCGGACGACCGCACGCGAGACGACTGAGGACCCGATGGACGCCGCGTTGAAGGCAATTCGAGTGGCGGTCAAGGCCGCTCAGGATGGTCACTACGGACGAGCTCCCTCAACGGGAGTCCGGGACACAAAAACGTACCGGCGATGGCTGTCGCTCACCCATGCATTGATTGGTGAAAACGACGACAGCCTGATGCGAGCACTTCAGCGCATCGGGTTCGTGAAAATGAAAGGCTGACTTCGGGCGTCGCCTCGGGTTCGACGCCGCGTGGAGAGCGGACGCGGCGCAGAGTCCTCAGCGGCAAGCCCGCTACGACTCGACTCGGTCGCAGTCTCGACGGCAACTCGTACGGGGACCAAGCTTCCCTTCTGGACCTGCGCTCATCCGGACTTGACGCCCTCTGCAACTGCTGACGGGAACAGCCCAAGGACGAGCAACAGGATGCCGCGTGGTGCCTTCTCCCGCGTTGTCACTCGGCTTCAACGACCTCGACCGCCTGCAACTCCTGGACTACGCGAAGCCGTGAAGCGGCCCGTTTGCCACCGTCGTACTCGCTGTCACGGCCCGAGACCTAGTCGGACCTGAGCTCAGAACGCGCTGAGACTTTCCACGGCTCTCGACAGCGGGGCCGAAGCGCTGCGCTCAGATGCCAATCGGCCTAGGCTCGGAAGCAGTCGCAACGCCCGTTCATGGCACTGTTGCTATACGAAGTGTGCATCTGCACGAAATGACGTTTCGCAAGGACAACTATGAACAAGGTAATTTCGATGGCTGACCGCAAGACCACTGTTGGAAGCAAGCCGAAGAGCAAGGACGTCAAGACAGTCGAGTCGGCCGCGGAGCGAGTCAGGCGCATCTATGCCGCGAGAGGCGGTCCGCTTATCGGCTGGCTGTTCGACGAGGCCAGGCGGCGCGAGCATGACCTCAGCACGATGTCCAAGGAGCTCGGTGTTACATACGGCTATATCAACCAATTACGAAGCGGCCTGAGGTCGGCCGAGAATTTGTCACAGGACATGGCAGAGTCCTGCGCTCGGTACCTCGGTGTCCCGACCATTGCGGTCAAGGTGATTTGCGGCCGGATTTCCATTCGAGACTTTGTGGCGCCTCAGCAGACGGAGGAGCAGCTCGTCAACCGGGCAATCACGCGGATGATGGATGACCCGCATGTCCGCAAGACGATTCCGGTCGACATTGCGGCGTTGCCACCAGAGGCGAAGAAGGCCATCGCCATGCTGTTCGCAGAGACGACCGAGTTCGACCTGTTCGGCGCGCAGGGACTCCCGAAGATGATTCAGTATCTGCAGCGCGCCGTGACGAACCACAACGAGGCAGAGTTCGAGGCGCATTACGGCCACGGAGACACCTCGGTTCTCGGTGGGTGAGTAGTACGGTGAGCTGAGGGCATCAACACTTTTCGGGCGGACCTTGTGTCCGCCCTTTCTTTGTCAGCGCGACGCCTCGGACGCCAAGAGAGAAAGGGCGGCCAGAGGCCGCCCAGAAGAAATCACAGTCCCGATGCCCTGTGTTGGGTCTGTTGTTCAGACCCCAGAGGCAGTCGCGCGCTCGAGCCATGCGTTGACCGGCTTGTCGAGCACATCACTCACTGCCTCAGGTCCTGCGAAACTCGAATCAAGTACGCGGAGCTGAGCAGGCGACACACAACGCTCACCTCGCCAGCTGTTTCAAATCGGGCGAGGTCGACAGGCAAGCCAGGCGTTGACTATTGCGTCCAACGTGACCCCCGCTTGAAGGGAGAAAGCTCCATTTGTGACCAGTACGTAGTGCCGGTCGCGGGGTGTGTCTGACTGCCCTATGTCGGACTCGAGGTGCTTGGCCATCAGTATCCCGGTCACATCTGCGCTTGCATCAAGAAGCGCCTCATCGGTTAGCGTCCCTGCTGTAGACGATGGGGCAGCCGGCCAGTACTGCTGCAAGCTATCGAAGTCATCAGCGTGGATTCCGAAGGGCTGACTGTCGCCCGGGACGACCACGACGAATGTGAGAGCGTTGACGCGCGCGCTTTCCATGTACCAGTGATGCATGCGCTCGTCCCCATGCGCGAAGACGAAGTGCACTTCTATGTGTTTCGTCGAAACGGTGACGAGCGTCGCGCGTAGTTCGGCACCAACACAAAGACGCGCCAGACGCACGACAGGTCGATACTCGGTGTCGAGCGCGCTTCTTAGCGACTGAGGCAGTACTGCGGCAATCACCCACTTCGGATGCTCCTTCAGCAAACGCGTTTGCAGGCTCGAATGCGGTATCGCGACATAGCGTCCGTAGTGCAGATTGCGCGTTGAGACGTCCGGTTTCAGTCGGTGCCCGGTTCCCATGTTGTTCATTGTCCTGTCCTATACGTGTCCTGGAACTACGTGTAGCGAGCTGGCGCCGAGCGGCGTCACTACGTTTGTCCTTGCTCAACCAGGACGAGCGGATTGCCATGCTGGACCTCATGTCCGCCAACTTCCGGGTGTTCCCAATGCTTGGCCGACCCAGCACCCTGCTGCTTGACGAGGAGCACGAGCCGACCGACGCATTTCTGGAACTAGAGGAGGCGTGCAAAGGCGCGCGTCTTGTGCTGCTAGACGCCATCCGACAGTTCCATCGTGGGGACGAGAACGACTCCTGGAACATGACGGCGGTCGTACAAACTCTGCAGCGGCTGGCAAGCCGGACCGGCGCAGCAGTGCTGTTCGCCCACCACACGAACCGCGCGTGTACGAACATGGGAACCGCTGATACCGCCGGTGCGGCGCGCGGCTCGGCGGCCCTCACCGATGGAGTTCGGTGGCAGTTGAATCTGTCGCGCCCTGGGCGTGCTCTTTGTGACGCCTACGGCCTGGGCGCCGGCGAGGAGAGCGGATACGTGCGGGCCGACATCTCGAAGGCCAACTACCTGGCTCCGCATCGGACTGCGCTTCTGCAGCGCGTGCAGGGCGGGGCGCTTCGCCTGGTTCCGAAGCTCTCAGCTTCTCCGGAGGCTTACAAACGTCCTGCTGCGAAGCGAGGGCCGGCGCGGGCCAAAATGGCTCGGGCAGCATGAGCAGCGCGGTGTCCGAGGCCCGAGTCGCACGCTGCTGTCCTGAGTTCGGCCTCAGCACGCTCTTTTGCCCCCTGCAGCGCGGCCCGCGACCAACCCTGGACGTGACCTACGTTTCGACGACAGGTGGCGCCAAGCTCGTGTTCAGGGGCAAGGAAGCGCTGGGTGTGCCGGAGCAGACGCTGGTGCTTCCACTTCTCGAAATCGCCCAGGACCGGCTGGCCGCCGACCCCGAGGGAAGCCGTCTGGATTCGGACGGCAGTTGGCCTGCCGCCCGGCAGTTGTGGCTCAACCTGCACAAGATGACGCCTCAGTCCAAAGGGGCAACGGTGTATTTCACGACGACTTGGAGCGAGCTGTGCAGGCGATGCGGGTGCAAGGTCGGCGGGTTTGCTTTGAAGGTCAAGGGCTTCAAACGGCCCACTTGGCGGCCATCAGAACTGCGCTTCAGTTGCCGTGCTCGCCGCAGTATTCGCCCGCCTAGGAGCCGTCCGTGCCTGGCTGCTCAAGCGTGAAGAGAATGCGTTGTGGCGACTGTCTTTGCCCTAGCGCCGGGATACGACCAGGTCATCGTGATGGCCGGTGGCCGAACGCTGTCGCGGATGCGGTGCTCATGTCAGCGCAGGGCGTTCACTAAGCTTATGCCGAACACCGGGGGCTCATTGAATTCGCGCTATACATGGCACTTTCGTCGCCTAACGACCTATTATTCGTTTCATGAAAACGCGACATGAGTCAGAGCACGCCGAGGTGACCATTCCGATTCGCTTCACGGGCAGCGACGGGCTCTCGGCGACAACGCAAGCGTGGGCGCTGGCAACTTTCATCCGGCGCGTCGGTTGGGAAGAAATCGTTGGAAACGCCGTCGACAAGGCGGAGGCGACCGCGATGCGAGACGCAATCCTCGTGCTGCAATCAACGTTGGCCGATGCCGGTTTCGATGTTCGTTGATGGGCGGCTCGGTACGCACTTCGGGTGGCGGCGGACGGAGTCAGGACCGTTGAATAGGAGCGCTCGCGCACAGTTGCGGAATTGAGTGGAGACGGAAGGCTCGCGAAGCGCCTTGCGGTTCCGGTGCATGTTTCGCTATGGCGAGTCGCCTTCACCTGGAGGTAGGCCTATGACGATACCGTTTGAGCGGACAAGGTCTGTTGTTCAGGCAAAGGACTTCTTGGAGAGGCTGCTCGACCCGAAGCAGAGCCCTCGAGTGCCTCGCTGGGTACGAGGGCATGCCAAGATGGTCCTTCGGCACTACCCGACGTACGCGGACATTGAAGCAGCCCATACAGCGCTTCCCCATGTCTTCGGTCCGGTTCCCCCATTCAGCAGGATGCGTGCGGGGCCGCAGGTGCAGGCGGCCATCGATGCATCCACGAGTCAACCGGAGGGGTCGGGAATTGACTAGGGAGTCAGGTGCGGCGCCTGTGGGTGGGTGCACGCTGAAATCGCCACGTGTAACTGGTCGCGCTCTTGTGCCCGTTGAGAGTCTGCTCTGTGTCGCGGGGCGGGTAACGGGGTAACACGGCAGCAAGCGTCGGCGCGGCAGCTGCACTTTGCTGAGGCAGACGCCGAAGGCGGTCCCACGCTGCGCCATTGACGCAGTCGCCGGTGCTGGCCCGCCCAAACTTGGTGCCTGCCAGCCGGTGGGTCATCCTGCGGCCGACGGCACTCGAACGGATGCGCCGCAGCAGCTACTAGATGCCAACCTCGTACACGCCAGTCAACTTGGGCCAGTCGGCTGCGATGGCTTCGTGGTCCATGCAGGCGACAACCTTGTCTAGGCCTTTGGCCGGCACGGCCTGAGCCCAGTACTTCTGCTGCTGCCGCAGTTGCTCCCAAAGTACGACCTCGTCGCGCGAGAGCAGCTCAGGCATGAGGTACGCGAGCTTGGCAAGGCGTGCCCAGGGCCGCTCGTCCCAGGTCAGGTCGAGAACTCGGATTCGCTGATGGCTCCCGGCGGGGCGGCGCTCGAGCGTGCCCGGACCTTCCCCGTAGAAGCAGTTCTCGAGGGCATCTTCGACTACCTGACCAAGAGTCATGTGGTTGACGCGGGACAGCAAGGCCAAGCCATATCGGGCCCGCTGCGTCAGCCGCAGGGACAGTGTCGAGGACTTGGCCCCCTTGGGGCCTGGTGTGCGGGACATAGGACTCGCCGTTCGTGGGTGACGGCTCGACTTTAGCACAATATGCGTTGACATTCCGTGTTGCATGTAGTAAACTTGCGTCCAAGCAAGCGTACATGCCTGCACCCGCGAATCCTCGCTCAACGAATCACCGGAAATCGAATCAGTCATGGAACACATCATCAATAGCCAGCTTGCGCATCCGAAGGCGGACGAGCAGGGCGACAGGCCAGTCAAAAGCGAGTTCGAGCGAATGCTCTTCAGCGCTGAAGTCGGAAGGGAAGGCCGCGGCGGCGACTTCATGTGGCCCGTCCGGCATGCCAACCTCAGCGACGAGGTGAACAAGAGGGTCGGATGCCCAGAGGAGCCTGACCGCATGCTGTCCGGACGATTTGTCGTCGAGCAAGCCGCGGAACGCTACTTCTACCTCGTCGCAGACGCCGAGCGCACCATGCGCGGCAAATTCACAGAGGAAGAGTTTGTGACGATTCTGAACACCACGTGCGGTCCGATTTGGGAGTGGGACACGTACATGTCCGTTGCTTCAATGGTCGCCGACACCTTTGGCGTCGGTAGGCTTGACTCCCTGAAAGAGGGCTCAGAGTTGCGCGTACTCCTCAAGAAGCTCCTCGACCTCTCCGCCGTCCAAAACGCCGCGCTTGTGGACACTTGCGAGAGAGTATGGAGAGGTCACGCCAACAACCTTCTTGATGAGGTCGTTCCGGAAGACGACGAGACCTCCGTTGAAGCAAG
Organism: Rubrivivax sp.; assembly: GCA_014859905.1. GTDB lineage: Bacteria > Pseudomonadota > Gammaproteobacteria > Burkholderiales > Burkholderiaceae_C > Rubrivivax. Next base: position 25,211 of record JACZKT010000389.1, on the reverse strand, counting down.
TTGAAGGCCTTGGCGGCCGGAAACGGCCGCCAGGCCGTGTAGGAGCTCTCGCCGCCACCCAGGCTCAGCGAGCTCTCGAAGGCCTTCAAGGTGGTCGACGCCACAGGGGCTTGTCCTCAGAAGTGGCGAAGCTGGCCCACTGCTCAACGATGGCTAAACAGAGTTCATAGACGATTCGAGGGCAAGGGCGACCCGCCCGAACCCTGCTCAGCCAGGTGCGCTCACGAGAGCGCCAACTCCCGAGTTTGAACCTCAACCTCAACCCCTACCGAATGCGAACCACATGAATACCGTAAACCTTGTCGCCACCGTTCCGACCATCAAGCGCCTGCTGCCAGAGCAGTTCGCAAAGCGCTATGCCCAACACTTGGTCGACAGCCCGGAGTGGACGCCCAATGGCCCCATCAGCGCCGACTTTCCCCTCGACCCGAGCAACTGCAAGACCGAGTTCGGTCGCTGGCTGGCCGAGACCATCAACACGACGCGTTTTGACGATGACTTCAGCCGCCTAACGGTCACCCTCGGCGTATCCGAGGAGGACTTGCATGTTCGGGAGGCCTTGGAGCGCTTTGGGGCCTGCCGCATCCGGAACGCCCGGGACTTCGAGCGGTTTCAGACTCAGGTGCGGACATGGCTCGAGTCCCGTGAGAAGAACGTACGAATGATTGGTGATTTCTGTTTTCATCCTCGTGCGTGGACCTTCCAGTGGCCAGTATTCGGGTCAGCATCGGCGCGTGAAGCCGCGACGCCCGAGGAGTTCTTCGACATGTGTGCTGGCCACATACGGGCGTTGAAACCTGCGAAGGTTCTGCACTACGCGACCAAGGCGGAGCCCCCGAGCGCGCTCCAGGTGGTGAGTGCGTTCGGGGCATGAGCAATGGGCCCCGCACCACTCGAAGTCCCGGAGCAAGTCGCCTTGGGGGCGATTTGACGCTGCCACTCATCCGCCCGCTCGTCCTGTTGGACTTCGATGATGTCTGCTGCATCAACAGCCCCTACGGAGGGTACGACGTGTTCGCGCCGGACCCACCGCCTGACCTCTGGCGCCGTTTGTTCCATCCGCCCGCCGTGGAGGTGCTCAACGATGTACATAAGGCCTTTCGTCCCAGGTGGGTGCTGACGACATCGTGGCTACGCTTTATGGACCGAAGGATGGCCATAACGGTGCTGGGACGAGGCGGGCTGGGCTGTGTCGCGCTGAACTTGCACGAGCACTGGGACGCCGAACAGCTTCACGGCGAAGACAGGGCCACCGCAATCCTGCGGTGGATGAGCAAGCACCACGAGGGCGAGCCGTACGTCATCCTCGACGACGAGGAAAGTGGCACCGGACTGGCCGCTTCGACGTGGCACCGCTCAGGCAATGTGGTCTTATGTAGAGAAGGGGTGGGCCTGCATGCAGAGCACCACCCCCTCATCAAACGGGCACTCTCCGCCGATTAAGCAGGCTTCGTCTTCCCGCGCTTAGCGGCGGGGTTCTTGGCGGCAAGGGCCTGGATGTCCTCAGCAGTGGCTTCCCGCTTGAACAGCACTTTGCCCTTGACCTCGTAGCACTCGTTTTGAAACGGGAACTCGCAGCTGATGTCTAGACTGAGTCCCTCAGCGCGTACCCGAGCAAGCGCCACACTCCTCGCGTCCCACAGAGCGCACTGCTGCGTGTTGGTTGTGCGCACTGGCCTCTGCGGGTGTTTTGCTTTGTACGCGGTCCAGGCCCGCAGGAACTCAATCCGCTCTTCGCACGCGCCCACTGAAGCGCGTAGCCCATCTGCTATTTCGGAACCAGTGATGAAAGATTCCTCATCAGTCTGCCCCGTCATCGCTGCGAGTGCCTGCCACCACCGGTCGGTCACGCGGTAGCACTCGTCATAGCCGGCGAGGCCCTCGAAGAATCCCTCGAGCTCGTCATCGTCAGCGAACAGCTGACTTGCCCAGCGGTTCTTGTCGACGATGCCCGCTTCCACGGCCGCTGTGATGTTGTCCAGCGCCTCTGACACGTCCAGGTCAGCGGTCGCGTACAAGAGGGGCGTGAACACCTTCGTAAACGGGTCGAACCCCCCGCGCTCTCTGCAGCGTTTGGCCCACTTCTGCGGGTCGCTGCCCTCCGCGAGGTCGTGCTCGATACCCCGGGGAAAGTAAGTGTGGACAGCGAGCTCAATCGTCGGGTCAGCTAGGTTGTGTGGCTCTTCGCGTTTCATGTTCCTTCTTCCTTTAGCTCGGTTTGCCCGAGTGATTCGTAGTAGGGGCCGTTCCTCTGCATGTGCCGCTCAAGGCGTGCCCACGTCCTGCGTGCGTACCCGCGCGACTGTCGAGACAGCGGTACGTCCTCCTCCGCTACCCACTGTTCCGCGGCATCAAGCTCAGCCCGGACGGCTATCAACCGCCGTGCGGCCGAAATTCGAGCATCCGCACAGGTCAGCACTCGAAGCCATGAAACAGGGCCTTCGGCATTGGGCGTCGCAAGTAGGGCAGCTGCAGCGGTGACATAACGCTGCGGGTCAAAGATGTCTGCGGTGATGAGCTTGGGTCTCTTTACTGCCATCAATGTCCTCTCGTCGGTCAGCGCGGCGCGCCGCTTCATCTCTATCGGCATAACTGCGTCCGGGCTGAGGAGCGGCGGAGGTAAAGACCCACCGGGGGAGGGCTTTCGTGTTGCAGGGCTGCGCATGCGGTGCCACATGGCCTGGCTTCCATATGGGGTAGGCGCCTCATCGCGCCCTTGGCTCAAAGGAACTCAATGTCCTACTGTCGGTCCTGTCGCCACTCGACCTCGGCCATGAGCCGCCCATATGCGAGTGCCTTGGCGTCATCGTTGCGTACCTCCTCGGGGCCGAGTCCGTCCTTGCAAAGTTGGGCAAGTTGACGAGCGCGCCGCTCAAGGTAAGTCTTCTCGGAGCCCAGCTCGGCGTTCAGGCGGGCAATCGCATCGTCGAGTCGACTGAAGTCGGACCGCAAGCATGTCTTTGTGTGACGAACGCAGTCGCGTGCCTCGCGGATGACTTCATCGCTTGGACGACGCATCAGCGTCGGCATGTTCCGATGGTTTACTCGCTCTCCTGAGTACTCGCTGACGACGCTCAAGGACTCTGCGCCGACGTGACAATCGACCAAACAGCAAAGCAGCCAGCGGACTTCGTCAAGGGGCGGCGCATCGGCGCTCATCGAGAAGACGATATCGACGTCGGGGATGGGACGGGAAATGCTGTCGCTTCCTCTGATGTAGCAGCGGTCTTCGCGCCAAACGGTCAACCATCGGCCGACGACCGACCGCATCTGGACGCAGTCGGCTTGACACTCCGCGCGCATGGCGTACTGCGTCGGCGCGGTGCAGTGAGCGTGGTCGACTTCGCTGTTGGTTGCTTTGTAAGCGTTCGGGTTCTCAATCTTCTTCATGGAAATTGCTCCTTGTCATAGCGGTACCTCGATGGCACGGCGATGCCTGGCTCGGCCGTCTGAGCCAGGCAGGTGAATGGGGTTGGCTTGCCGGCAGGTCGCTGCGGCGCCGTCGCCTTCAGACTGAGGCGATAAGGCGCAATCGAGCCTCCGGGTCGCGTGCAAGGCGGATGCCGGCGGGTGGATTGCGCTTAGGGCGTAGACCTCGTGGGCGAGCTTCTAGCGCAGCCTGCAGCGAAGTGGGCGTGGGCGCTGACCGCTCAGGTACGACGGGCGGCGGGACTGCCTCGCTTGCTGCCCTTGCGTGCAGCCGACTTCGCCAGGCGGTCGAATAGCGCCTGGCCCTTGGCGGTATCGCCGTCTTGAAATTCGATGCCGGCCCTGACCGCCCAGGCCTTAACTTCCTCAATCGTCGCGGGCTTGGGGAACAGTGCCGTCTCCCCCTGTGCTTCGATGTCGCTGGCGAGGTGCCGCAGGGTCTCGGCGGCAGCTTTGCTATCGACAAAGCAGCCTGAACTGGCGCAGGCGAAGTAGTCGGCGAGCTTGACCTCGAGGTCGCAGAGTTCAAATTCGCGCTGGTTCAGCTTGCGCTTGGTATCCAGGCCTTTGGCCGCATCCGTGCTGGGGGCCATGTCTTCCAGCTCTTCGATGAGGCCGAGCTCGAACTTCTGCTGACACTGGCGGGATGTCGCACCTGCCAGGAGGCTGATGGACTTGAGGTAGCCAGCGGCGTTCTTGAAGTTGCCCATGGTGAGATTGCCTTGCACGTCTTGCAGGAGGGCGGAGAGGGTGTTCAGTTCGTTCATTTGATTTCCTTTTGCCAAGCCTCGGCACAGCGAGGTGGCGTCATGTGTTGGAGGTGGACTCGTCCGCAGCCGCATGCGCGCAGGGCTCGTCTGCCAGTAGAAAGTGTGTGTGCAGCGGGCTGCCATGCAGCTCGCTGGGCCTCGCGCATTCCGGGCGAGGGCGTAGCAACCGACAGCTGTTGTTCTTGTACGTACTCCGGTCGGGCGGTTGTTCGGCTCCGACCGGTCAGTGGGTTGCATGCGAATTGTTAAAGAGCGGCGCGAGCCAAGCGCAAAGCGCTGTGAAAGCTGGCGGAAGTCGCAGACGGACTTCGGATGTCGGTTCAAGCGGGGCGTCCGTGACTCAGAACGAGTCCGGAGCGAGGCTGGACGCGCTGGTGGCGTTCAGGTCCTCTGGTGGCGTCGGGCGCTGCCCTTGCCGGTGATGGCGCTGCGGCTGAAGCCGAAGCGATGTAGAGGACTCTATAGGAGGTTGGGCGGTGGCGCTAGGCGGTGGGAGGGTGCGAGGTGTGAACGAATTGGCGCAGTGCAGGAAGTTGGGAGCTAGCCGTGCTGTCGGCCGGGAGCCGCGAGCGACAAGACGCCGTAGGAGAGAGCTGCCGAGTCCGAGGGCAGGCGGCCATGCTGTAAGAGGTCAGGGGGCGTCTCGAGCAGGCGCAGGCCAAATGAGCGCAACTGCTGGGGTCAAATCGCCAGACGCTCGATGCGATGGCAACGGCGCTTTTGGAGCGGGAGGTGCTGTCGGGCGATGACCTCAAAGGGCTGCTGGGCCTTCCCTGCGAGGTTGACGCTGTACCTGCCTGAGATTGCCTCAGTCCATGTCCGCAGGGCAGTGCGGGGTGAGCGCCTCGTTCCGTGTCCCTGGGTAATCCTGCGGATGCGTTGTGAAGGCGTAGCGCGTTGCGTGATTGCAGGGTTACAACGGCATGGGAGTCTCTGGGGATGGCTCGTCGCGCACGCTCAACCACGACTGGCCGTCGCAGGTGTAGCGGTGCAACTGAGCCTCGCAAAGGTCTTCCTGGGTCGAGCGCCAGCCGTACCTTAGGTCGTCGGCAAAGTTCTCGTCTTCGACGCGATATGTGGCGTCGCACCACCCATAGCCAGCGGCGTCCCATAGCAGCTCGATGAAATCAGAGTTGTCGTTGCGAGCGACAAGCCGCGGTGGCACAAGTGGGTTGCAGGCAAGCCTCGGCTTTGCAGGGCCTTTGCCGAAGAAGCCGCTGACTACCGCATACGGTATTCCTCTCGTCCCGCCGATATCGCCGAATTCAACATCGCAGTCGGTCACTAGAAGCAGTGTTTTGTATTGGCGAGTCGAGACTTCGATGACGTCTCCGAATCGAGCGCCGCATTGGGCAAGCCAGTGCAGACCAGCCTCCGTTTCAAGGCGCGTGCGCTTTCCGCGCCTAGTGGCGTCATCGCGGCGAATCGCACGTTGCTTCCCGATGTGAGCAAGCAGGGACTCGCCGGTCATGGGCTTGATTGCTTCTGTGTTGAACGGCTCTTGGCTGGGGGTGAAAATTGCCGCTCGCGAGAGTCCTGCAAATGCGCGACTCGCAGCTTGCAGTGGCCATGCCGCAATGGCAAGTTCGACTGCCTGTGTCAATTCCATTGCATCCGCAGGTTTGAACATACCACGCAGAAATCCGGGTCCCATGGCGCAAATCGCATTGAATCGCCTTTGCGCCCGGGTCGGAGTGCTGGAGTTACTCAAGGCGGCCAACTCCGCATCTGTGGCTTCCCTGAAGGCGGAAGCTGGGGCAATAGGAAGATACGTATTCAATGGGTACTGTTCCTGGTGTTGGTCGAATATGAATTGGCTGAATGACAGGATTGATACCAAATTCGATTATACGTTTTCGCAGTAGGAAGTGGGGCTAATTTGTGGGGCGTTGGTTCTCGAGTTTAATCAGCTGTCTGTTGAAGCGGAACTCTGCGGGGGTGGTCGGGCGGAACACTGGCCCGCGGCAAAGTGAAGTGTGAGGAACGTCGCCCTGCCGTTAGCTGACGTGCTCGCCAATGATGCCGCTCAAATGGAGTCGAGCGGTGCGACGAAGCTGGCTGTAGAGGTGCACACAACTGCCAGCATCCATTGCATTGGGTCGATGTTTCTGACCACAATGTCAGCGATGAAGAGCAAGGCGGTACCGACTAATGACCATGCCTGAAGAGCGAACCCGCGCCGTCTTGCAGACGCGTGAATTCCTGCGGGAGTTGATGGAAACGCCGCTCGGCGGCTCGGGGGACATGTGTTTCGTGGAGCAGCGCTGACATGGGGCATCCCGAAGTCAAGTGTCCGCGGTGCGGTTGGGTGCATGTCTCGATTTCGCTTGCAGAAGCACAAGCTTCAGTCTCCTCTGCGAACGAGTGGGACATCTCGCAGGGCAGAGCACCCAGCATGTCGCTCGACCGATATCGTCGATGCTTTCGATGCGGTGGACCGTCGCAGGCGTTTGTACTCGCGCTGGAAGGCGATGCCCCGATTGGTTGCACCCTTCAGGCTGTAGTAATTGGGGACGTGCATGACCGTGGATAGCCTCACTCCCCGACCCTGGCCAGCATTGAAGGACCGAGCAGCAAGCCCGTGTGCCGTGGGTGTGCCTCGCCCGGCGGAGCAGTGCGTGGCAGAACGAGCAGTCGGGCCCGTATGAACGTGGCCGACCTCATCCACATCTTGAGCCAGCACAACCCAAAGGCGATAGTCGTACTCCACGACCGCGGAGCCGGCGGCGACGCCTCTGTCGCAAAGCTTGGTGCTGGGGAGGTGCGTGCCGTTGACCTCGGGGCTGTGGACGGGAACGGCGTCTGGGTGCTTGAGCTTTGGAGCTGCAATTCCGGGCATGACGGCCCAGTTCCCGGGGTGCTTCTGGGCGACCGTCTATGAGAGACGATGACTCCAGTCGGCATGGAATGCACACGCAGCCATGAACAGGCTCACGCTTCGGCCGGGGCCTTCGCTCGTCTATCGGGCCTCGTTCGCCCGGCCAATCACCGCAGGAGTGTTTTCGTAGCAGCGCATTGGAACGCCGAACAACGACCACAGTTCGTCCAACAACTCGGCGTCCTTTGGAGCCATAAGACAGAGGCCCTTGGTGCTCGTGCCGACGTCGGGCCAGAAGGCGTCAAGGAGGGGCCTGGCCCACTTCGGGCGGGGAGGCCCTGCCTCATCGCCGAATAGGTCTTCCACTGACGGCAGGTTCCTGAAGCATCTAAGGTCATCGCTCATGCCCTCAGCGTACAGCTGCATGGGCCTGCGCACCGGCCGCCAACTGGGCCGAAAGCGGGCCAGTTCACAGGTCGGGCGGAACTCGGACACTTGTTGGCCTCGCGCGCTAGAGGCGCAGGTAGATGCGCGCCCAACTGGCGCGCAACCCTGGCGCCCGCCTCACCGACAGTCCCGCACGCGGCGCTGCAGCAGCCTGAGCGCCCACCGCAATCTGTTGTTGCACCCAGTACTGTGAGAAACTACAGTATCCACCCAAGCGAGGTACCCGTGAACTCCCATCTTCGTCAGCACTACCGCCCCCGCCCGAATCGCATCCCGGAGTGGCTTCGTCGCATCTGGCTCTGGTGCTGAGCTTCACCCTGAACGCACTGCCGATGCTGGCCTTCCGCCGGACCGCTGTGGACGAACCAATCCATGAACGCGCGACTGCTTCCAGAAATTCTTGTCCTCAGCGGGGAGAACGCTCAGGCGGAGCTGCCGCTCGCAGCTGAAGGCGTCCTGCGCTATGTGTGGGAGAGCCGCTGGGGCAGCATGCTCATTGAGGTCAAGGAGGGGCGGGTGTTCGTCAATGGGAGCCTGGTGGAGGCTGCCTTCATGAGCGAGAAGGCAGCCAGCCGGGCAGGCCGCCTGTAGGAACGAATTGGGAGCCGGATTTGAGATTGACCGGGCCTGCAGCCCAAGGTCTACGACGAGTGAACTGTTGCCAGCCAGCCAGAGAGTAGGTTGGCTAAAAGAAGCAGGCCTTCAGCTCCGATTCGCACCGCGCTGATGGCACCAACTCCATGGGCGGCGACAAACTCGGATTCCTCAAGCTCTGGCACATCAGATTGCCCGGGTAGCAATAAGACGCAGGGACTTGGCGCGATGTCGCCTAGGCGTAGCGCGTCGTGATAGATGTGCGCGGACTCCATGGCATCTAGGACATTGGCTCGTTTGCTCCTCCACTTGGCGTCGAACACAGCAGTTCGCACTCTGTTTGGTGAGTGCAGGACTAGAACGATGTCGGGGCGCCGCTCGCGCGAGATGCTCCAACCTAGTCTGCCGTTAGACGCAGTCTGTGCTGGGAAGACCCCCTGAAAAAGTACCTCCAGGAACCGCCCCTCGGATAAATCGAAGGTCAAACTGCGGTCCGCCGCCACGGCCCTGGAGGGCCGTTCGACCGCGGGGCATCCAGTGACGTCGGACACAGCCTTTACAACTGTCAGGTAGCACCAGGTTTCATAGATGCCCCACGACGGCGGGATGTGCAGGTTGTCAGCCGAGTCGTCGCCATCGAGTTGTGAGGCTAGTGCCCGCGAGCCGAGCCGATAGGCACGGCTGTATGCTGGTTGGGCTGCAATCTGGGTAAGTCCGGCAGATGAGGTCTGCGCGGAAGCTACCTCGCGAAAGAGTGGGCCGGTCAACAGTAGCTGTGCCCTGCGCTGCATCGCCTCCAAGACCAAGAGTCTTCGCGGCGTTCGGCTTTCCTGCTCCTCCCGCAGGGCGCCCAGCTTGAGCGACCTGACTGCATCGGCCACGGAATGGACCACGGCACTGAATCGGCGAAGCAGGGCCAGCAACGCGCGGTTGGCTGGTGTGTCGAACGTCGGAGACGAGGTCAGGCTGTTCACCTGGAACGTGTCCAGGTCCGCTATGCCGACGTTGGCCCCGGCTGCAATCGCTGCAAGCCGGCGGTCTTGCAAGGCACTGTGGTGCAGTCGACGAACCTGGGAGAGCGGAAGGACTTTCTTGTCTGCGGCAAGGAAGCGGTGTGGTGAGCGTGTGATGGTCTCTATGGCATCGAGGAACGCTGGCCCGTGTTCGCGCAGGCGCGACAGCAAGATGTCCCACTCGTAGCGACCGGGGCGGCCGGCGCGACCGAAAGCCATGGTCGCGGACGACGTCCCGCTGAGAAGCGATTGGTCGAACTCGCGTATCTCGGCCACCATGCCATCGAACTCATCCTGGCCGCTCTTCTTGGGATTTGGGCTGATGTCCAGGAAGTAGCGCTGTGTGCCGCCCGTTGCAAGCACGGCGTCAAAGGTGACGCGACCTGCATAGAGCGCTGGGGACCAGCAGAACACCGAAGGCGACACCGGCTGCAGCTGCACGTCATCGACGAATATGGCGGTGACCTCGGAGCTGACCTCGATGAGGTAGGCCGAATCCTCCTGGAGGCCGGCTAACACGCCACCTGGTTCAACTTGCACCCATGCGCCATCGTTGGGGCTGGCTTCCGGGCGGATTCGAAGCACAGGAGTGCCTGCGGGGAGTTGTGGGCCTGTGGGTTAGCGCCAGAACCGCGCCGAACCGGTGGCTTCGAGGTCGTCTTGAAGGCTCTTGACCTTCTTGCAGCAGCGGGTCAGACCGTGCTCTGCAAGAACCTTGTGTGCGTCAATGAGTGCCTGCTGGAACTTGTTGGAGCGCTCGCCTCGCAGTTTGGGCAGCACTTTGGCGTAGATGACGTTGTCGAGCGCGGCGTCTTGAGTCGCTGACAGCGCGGCGTGGAATGTGAGGTAGCTCAGCACATCATCGATGGTGCGCCAGCCGAAGTGCAGGCGGACAGGTTCAAGCGCTTCGACGAGCTTGGTCAGCACGGCCTGCGTCTTCTCCTTCAGTTCTGGCGCCAGGGTGGAGGATTTCCAACCGGGAAAGTCCTGCACGCTGATGTTCCAGAACTCCAGCGTGTAGGCACGGTCGAGCACCTTGTCGGACAGGCCGTGAGTGGTCTCGTCCATGTTCAGCGTGCCGATGATGGCCAGGTTTGCCGGGTAGGGGACACGCCCTGGGATGGGCGTGCTGCCTTCGCCGAACTGGTGCAAGTTGAGCTCCTCTCGCGTCTCCATCGCCGATAGCACCGGTGCCAGGTACTGCTCGGGGTGCGAGAGGTTCATCTCGTCGAGGATGGCCACATAGGGTCGCTCGGGGTCCTCCGCAGCCCGCAACAGCAGGTCAAGGAAGGGCGCGCTGCGATATGACGACTCTTGGATGGGGTTGACGTAGCCAAGGAGGGGTGCCGGGTCATACCAGCCAGGCTGCACTGGAATGACGAGGACTCGGTCGTGGTCGGTCTCGGTCTGGTTGCACAGGGCCAGCGCGTATTTTTGGGCCAGCTGGGTCTTGCCCGAGCCTGAAATGCCCGTGAGAACGGCGAAGTGGCGCACGGGGTGGAACCACAGCCCGGCATGCAGTTGAGCAACCAGTGACTGCTCAAGCACCAGCTTCCCGGTGATGAGGCCGGAAAGCCGGGTCCACAGTTCGGCAAAGGACGGAATCGTGGCGACTTCGGAGACCTCGGTCTTGACTTCGGCAACGGTCTCAGCCGGCTTGGGCAGGCTTTGAGGTTCCCAGGTCACCAACTCTGCCCAACGCTTGCCTCGTTCGGTGAGCGAGAACAGCTTCTTGTCGCTAATGGCGATGAGGTCAAGGCTGACGAGCCAGCCAAGCAGCGAGGAGGGTGCAAAGCCCGTGGTCCATCCGGGATGAACTTTCTGCAGCATGCTGATAAGGAAGCTCTTGACCTGAGGAGACTTCTCAAGCGTCTTGAGCACATGGTCGACGCCGAGAATCTTGGTCAGTAGATGGTCCGCAAATTCATCTGGGTCCTGTGTCTCAAGCAGGTTGATGCCGCGGGCGCTCAGCCGATAGGCGTCGCCGTCGTGTTTGCAGAGGTCAAATTCTCGGGAGACAACATTGATGCATGTCGGTAGGCTGCCAGGCGCCAGTTCCGGATTGCTCTGCTTGATGATTTCGGCGAACTCATCGCGCGATACGCCCTCGCTCAACTCTGGCAAGTAGCCCAGTAGCGTCTGGAAACCGCCCTTCATCGACGTCAGGCCTTTGCGCCGCAGCGTTGCTGGCAGAGGCTTCAGTGCTGATGCATGCGCTGAAGGGTCGGACGTACCGTCAGGTGCACTGTCCTCAGAGATGCGGTCGAAAACCATCCAAGGCAGGCACATTCGACGGACCAACTCGAGCTGATTGGAGCCATCGACCGGGCCGAGCACCTCGTCGATGCGGCTCCGGATGGCCTTGTGGGCGCGCACGGGATGGTCATTGCCTGCGCCACCCATCTCCTTGTGGAGGTAGAGCAGCTTGCCTGGGTCGGCGACGGTCGTGAAGTGCTCCGGGTAGAGCGCGCACAGCACACGATTGAGCTTGAGCCGCGGTGTGCGGCCGCACAGGTCTTTGAGCCTGTCGCGCAGGCCGTTGTAGAGCGCGGTGAGATGGGCCTCGGCCTCAGCGGGCTCTGAGGGTAAGGGTTTTGCTACCTCAGCAGCAAACCAGGACTTGAAGTCAGCGTCTTGAAGGGCTGGGGCCATCTTGACCGAGCCCATGCCTGTTGCGGCAACGGGGTTCTCGTCCCACAAGCGCCTGAGGAAGTCGGCGTCCTGGAGCTTTGCTGGCACTCCGGCTTTGACGTCCTGGAGGAACTTGGCCAGCCTGGCGTACCAGTCCTGGGCACCACCAGAGGTAGCCGCAGCAGTGGAAGCCGCGTCAAGTTGCGTTTTAAGCGCTGCGTTGCTCTCGAGCTTGCCGTTCATCGTTGTTGTCCCTGTTCCATGGTCTTCGTGCCATTCAACGGCGCAAGCTGGACGTCATGGCCGTCACGAACGTGCTCGCTTCATTGTTGCACCGCGTCCTTCGCCGCAGAGGGACGCCGAGCGCAAGTCTCAACTCAAACGCACAGCGCGGGCAGCGACGGGCAAGTACAGCCACTGCTCGACGACCGGCTTGCCGGTCGCGCCCAGCAGGGCGTGGGCATAAGAAGCGAGCTGCGGCCCGTGCGCTAGCGCAAGGTCTTCATCTCGGTCGGAGCCGCCAGGGTTGGCCTTGTGGTCAAGCAGGACCCAGCCGGGTGGCGTATCCACGAGGAGGTCGATGCGTCCACGAATGCGCGTCCCCTCAGGTCCGTCGGTCTCGACCGGCACCTCGACGAAGACGGGGCATCCAGGCCAACGCTTACCAAGCCAGGCGTGGAAGGTCGTGAGTTGGGCGATGACCGCCGCTTTGTCGACGGCATTGGCCACGCCCCAGCTGCTGAGGATTCGCTCGACCTCGCTGGGCTCGACCTTTCCGAGAACACCCGCCCGCGCGATGCACAGGTGCAGGGCGGTTCCCAGGTCGACCATGTCTGGCTTTCCAGCTAGGGCGATGCGAACGCCCACAGTTTCGGTTTCTGCGACCGTGAACTGCCCGCCGACTTCGCTGCTCGGCCGATGCCACAGTGGCTTGGCAGTCGCGCGGGGCCGGGGAACGAACCAGTGGCGGTCTACGGCAGGCTGAGGTGCCGGCTGCAGCGCGCAGTCGTCCTTGCTCCAGGCCCTCGAGACTCTCGCGAGCCGCTGGCCGTCGGGCAGCACCAACGTCGCAGTGACACCAAACAGGACCGGCGTTGCAGTCGGAATTTCCTCGACCCAACCACGGTTGGGTCCTGCCTTCCGCACAAAAGACGAAATCACATTCATGTCACGGGCGCGGGTCAGCCCGACATAGAGCAGTCGCTTGTTCTCAGCCAGCGCATCGCTTTGCATGGCCCTGCCGATGTCGCTTGCCTCCGCGTTGACGGCCGCCTGTGGGGCGGAGCGCTTGCCCCAAGTCTTCAGCCAGCAGTGAATGAATCGGTTGCCAAGGGGCTGTTGTGGGTCGAATGCGCCGACCGTCCGCGCGCGTACGCTCCAGAGCGCACTCCTTGCAGTCTCGCCGAGGGCGGTGAGCACCACGACCGGCCACTCCAGGCCCTTGGCGCCGTGATAGGTGAGAACCGTGACCGAGTTGTCCGCTGTTGCCGCCCGACCGTCGTCTTCAGCCTGTGAGACTGCGTCGAGCCACCGGAGCATTCCACTCACCGTCGCGGGCCGCTTCGCAGCGACGCATTCGTTCTCGTAGGTCTTGCCGAGTTCGACCAGTGCTTCGACGTTGGCCACACGGGTGCGAGCTTCGTGCGGAGAGCTCGACCACTGGCCGGCAAGTCGCGCGACGTGTGACTCTGCCGCTGCCATGCGAAGCGATTCCCTCGGCGTGAGGGATGCGAGGGTTGAGCGAAGTTCTTCGAGCCGGGCGAGCAGGGGATGAGCCGATTGCCCACTTGTCTTCCACTCGTAGAGCTTGGCGCCGTCCTTGCCCACGTAGTCCAGGCGGTCGGCGAGCCACGTGTCCACCGGCGTGCCGTCGGCAAGGGTCAGGACCAGCGCAGACGCAACTGTGTCGCTGGCGTCATGCATTCGCCTCAGGCAGGCAAGCACGAAGATGGCCTCGGCCGTGCCGAGAAGACCCGAGCGAGGACTGGCGGAGGGGATGCCCCAGCGGGTGAGCGAGGTGACGGCCAGTTCGACCTGTTCATTGCGACGGCAGAGCACTGCGATGTCGCCGGGCTGTATCGGCCGAAGTGCCTTGCTGGCCTTATCTTCGACCTGTGCGCCGGATGCAAGGAGTCCGCGAACAGCCTGACCCAGTCCGAGATAGTCCGAATCGTTCTTGCTGCTCTCGAAGTCCCAGTTCAGAAGCGCCGGTTGACCAGGGATATCTTTGCGCGAAGGCTGCAACTCGACATCCTGGGGCGACAGGTCTGGCAGGAATGCTGAGCCGAAGACCTCGTTGGTGAGCGATACCAGGGCAGGAGTGGAGCGCCTGGATGTGGTCAGGGGCTGACCGATGGTGCCGCCCCAAATCTTGATGGCTCCCAGGACGCCAGAAATCAGACCGGCGTCTGTGCCGCGAAAGCCATAGATGGCCTGCTTGGGGTCACCGACCCAGACAGAGCGCTTGGCGAGCTTGGCGAATTCGACGAAGAGTGCGAGCTGGAGCGGGCTTGTGTCCTGGAACTCATCGACCATCACGAGGTCGAGCTCAGCAGCCAGCGCTTCTCGTACGGTGGCGCTCTGCCGGATGGCACGCAGCAGCAGTACCTCCTGGTCGCTGAAGTCCACTGCGCCCAACACCGTCTTGGCCTCTTCGTAGGCATCGAGGGCATCGGCCGAGAGGTTGAACACCAGTTCGAGGTACTTGCGCACCTCCGCATGGAAGAGCGGATGAGACTCATGCGCCTGGGCCGCAGCCTTTACAGGCTCAAGCACTTGCTTGACCTTGGCCCCGGCGTCGACGCCGGCAGCACCAATCCAATCGGGCCAAGACCAACGCCCTTCGCGGAAGGCGCGTTCAAACCGCTGCAACTCATCGAGGCCTTCGTGTAGGTTCTTGGCGACCTTTGCTCCGGCAGCAATTTGCTGCTCGATGAAGTCGGTGACCTCCTGCCGTGCCTTGCCGAGTGCGGCGACCAAGGCCGGGGTGGGGTCGGTGCCAGCAGCTGGTTTGGGCCAGTTGGAGAGCATCAGGTCAGCGTTGCGCGCTCCCATCTGACGAAGCGCAGGCGCGTCGATGTCGTTGTCCAATGCGGCCTTGACTACGTCCTTGATGGTCTTGGACCAGTCCTCCTGCTCGATGCCGAAGCGGGCAGTGAGTCGAACGAGCTCCGACTGTCCCGCCGCATCCAGGGTCTCGGCAAGCGATGTCTCGAGAAGACGCTTGGTCTGTCCTTCGCTCAGGACAGTCTGGTCGGGAGACAGGCCCAGCTCGAAGCAGAACCGCTTGAGCATCTGCCCGCAGACGCTGTTCACAGTTCCCAGGCGAGCCTGCCCGATGGCCGTCGCCAGGTCGATACGCCCCTTCTCAAGCAGCCAGGACCGGGCCCGTTCGCGCAGCTCTGTGGCCGCCTTCACCGTGAACGTGGTGGCCAGGATGGCGTGCGGTCGTGCGGAGCCGGCTTCGAGGGCCTGGGCAAGGGTCTCGGTCAGCTTGTAGGTCTTGCCGCTGCCCGCACCGGCGCTGACGAACTCGATGTTGTTCATCATTCCCACCCTCCCAGCAAGACCAGGTGGTCGCGGTCCCATTTGCTGGGCCCCTTCACTGGCAGGGTGCCTGGCGGGCCTTGGTAGTCGTCGGAGGGCTTCTGCGGCACGACTTCAACCTGGCCCGCACCGAACTGGCCAGTTCTCCAGGTCCAGGTGGCCTTGGCGTGCTCGAGCAAGGTCGCGACGGTCACGGCGTCTGGCGGCCGTCTCACCTGCGCATGGGGGAAGAGGTCTGGATGGGTCAGGAACAGTGCGCCGCTCTCCAGGATGAAGAACCCGAGCGCTGCTGGTGCCGTCCCGGTTTGCTGCTGGACGAGGCTGGAATACAGCGCCAGCTGCAGGTGGCCGCCTTCCCTGAGCAAGCCCGCATGGTAGTTGTCGCCGCGCCACTTCATGTCGAGGGCGACAGTCTTCTTGTCGTGCAACTCGACAAGGAGGTCAATCTTGCCCGTCAGGGGCACTTGGCCAAGAACGCCAGTGAACTCGGCTTCGGTCTGAACGCGCACCGCTCTTGCTGAGCGAAGGTGGTCTAGAAGGTTACAGATTGCGCCTTCACAGGTCATCTGGAAGCGCTGCAGGCTCACGCCAGCGCCCTGCATCAGCAGCACCGCCCCTTCGGTCCGTAGCAGTTCGTCGGCCTGTGACTTGAACCAGTCCGTTGCCTTCTGGTTCGACCAGGCCAGCGCGTCGGCGTGAGCAAATAGCTTCTCGAAGACGCGGTGGGCCAGGATGCCCAGGAGGCGGTTGTCCTCTTCTGCGGAGAGGATGGACGTCGGACTCAGCAGGGCGACGCGCTTGAGCGCGAAGAGCGCGGGGGCGTTGAAGAGCTCGTTGAGTGCCGTGTAGGACTGCGGATTTGACGACAGCCTCACAGGCGCCGGCAGCTGGATGTAGCGCTGGACCTCGGGCAAGGGCATCGGTGGGACCTGCTCGGCCAGCGTTCCGAGGAGCGGGCCGCCGATTGCGATGTCCAGGTCAAGTGCACCAGATTCCAGGTCCGGGACAAGCTGCTGGAGTAGTTGTCGCACAGGGTGAACTTCTGCTCCCGGTGGAGGCAAGACCAGAACAAACCGCTTGCGTGCGACCAGCAGCGGTCGCAGCCACTGCATTGCCAAGGATGTGAGCTGCTTCGCCGGGTCTCGCAACTCGACTCCCAGGCCCTGTAGCGCTTGTACTTCGGCCAGCGACCAAGGGAGCTGCTGCGTCAGCACCGGGGTGGCCGGCATCCACCAGACGACTTCGTCGGCCGGCTCGACGCAGGCCGCCGCTGTGCTTGCCGAGCGCATGCAGCCGACTTGCGAGACCGCAGCTGGATTGGTCGCACCGCCAGGGGTGGCGTGGGCGACGAGTTGTTCAATTTGGCGTGGCAGCACCTTGGTCACGCCCTGACGGGCGAGCTCCGTCAAGCTGTCTAAGACGGCTGCGCACTGGCGATGCGCGGGCGCGAGTGTCGCGACGACCGCCGGCTCACCGGACAGGCGGCGGCGCATCGACTCCTT
Organism: Rubrivivax sp.; assembly: GCA_014859905.1. Classification (GTDB taxonomy): domain Bacteria; phylum Pseudomonadota; class Gammaproteobacteria; order Burkholderiales; family Burkholderiaceae_C; genus Rubrivivax. The sequence continues at coordinate 8,461 of JACZKT010000389.1, read as the reverse complement.
GAGCCTGTCCACTCGTGCGAGCAAGACTTCGACGGGGGCGCCTTCACCACGCGGCCATCGGTCGCACTCGAGCCAGAACTCGACTTCTGCGACCAAGGCTTCGCCGTCCTGCCCAGCGGCGACCTTGCCCTTTGCGTCCGTCCACGCTTGTCCGCCGATTCCGGGTTGTTCCGCCACGGCTTTCGCGAGCATGGCTCGCGCCTGCCGGCTGAATGGCCCGACTGGGTGGGTCAGGAAGTCGACGAGGCGGCTGACGTCAAGCGGTGCCCAGCACAACTCCAAGGCGAGACCGATGGCTTGCAGGGCAGGACGAAGCTGGCTTGGACCCCCAAAGCCGCAATTCACTCCACCGGTGGCAGCCAACGTGGTGTCAACGGAGTCACCAAGGTCCTCTGCGAGCAACAGTCGGTCGGCTGGGTTAGCTGCCTGATAGCCACTCAGCCAGTGCTCTGCGGTCGCCGCAGAAAGGGCGCGAACGACCTGGATGCATCCGTCTGTGATGGGCGCAATCTTGCCGGGCATTCCCTTGCCAGACATCGCGAGAAGCGCTTGGTCCTGCAGGCCACGCAATGCTCCCGTGCCTTGAGGCGCTGGCAGGCTGACCTTGACCGAAGGCAAGCGTGCAAGCACTTGGCGCCACAGGAAGGGGAAGTCCTCGATGGGGTCAACGAGGGTGACCGCAGCAACGGGGCCGGGACCTGTGGCCTCGAGAGCTTGAGCAACCGAATCCAGGCGTTCTCCTTCGCCGGGCGGCATCGACTTGACGGCCGCCGCTTCGACCGTTGCGAGTTCTAGAAGTCGAGCGGGATGCTTGGGATTGGCCGTGCCACGCCAACCGCCGAGGCGCCACTCGTCGCGCCAGGACAAGAGCCGCGCAGCGGTTCCAACGCTGTCGGCCTTCATTGACTGGCTGTAGAACCGGCTGCCGTTGTCGTAGTTCTGCAGGTGGCCCATGTAGACCGCAACGCGCTGTGCGCCCGACGCCTCAGGCGCAGCCAGTCCGAGGTAGGTCTCCAGCAGCGACAAGAACCCGAGTCGACCAACAACGGGGGCGTTGAAGTAGCTCTGCGGAGAGGGGCCCTGGCGGGCATCAAGGCTCAGGCCGAAGGTGACTTGCATGCGGTAGTTGACCCCTGGAAAAGAATCAGCCGGCTCTGGCACGTGCCCCGCCAAGCAAGCCAGGATGGAGTTCGGGAAGCTTAGCGTGCCCTCTGACGCTCGAAGTGGGTGTCTCTCAAAATCTGCGGCTATAGCGTTTCATCAATTTTGTGGATGGACCGACGCGGGAGCCCGTGCAGCTCAAGCGCGTCCGATAAGTGGGAGGGACCTTCCGGTAGTGAAGTCCAGCGCCAGGTGAATCAGATAGGCGGAGCCGGCCAACATCGCGACGACCTTCCAGAACCTATCCGCCTCCGTTCCCGGTTGCCACCGGTGCACCTTGTGCAGGCCCGCGCCGAGCAGCGCGGCAATCGTGAGGCTGTGAAAGAACGCGCGGTGATTCGGGGAGGCGGCTGGTTCCAGGATGTCTGGCAGATTCGTGAAGAGGGCGACAGCCGTGCCGCTGAGGGACCGGTTTGAGGGTCAGAACCCCGTCTGTGCTCTCGCGGTCGGCGAGGTAGAGGCCGACCGCTGCGCCGGCAACCAGTCGGTGAGCAGGGCCGTTCACTTCTTGGGTTCCTTGCGGACACCTTTGAACGGGTCGCCGTCCTTCTTCTGGTCCATGAACTGGCCGCTGCCGGTGTCGCGCTTGGTCCAGGTCTGATTGGTGGGATTGAAAACTTGTGAGCGGTCGCGCACGGCTCCGCGGCGGGCGTTGTCCCCGATGGGGGCGTTCTTGGCCATGTTGGGCTCCTGTTGAGTTACGCGTCGATGGTGTGGGTCCAGCCAGGGAGTCCACTCTTGGAGAGATAGTCCACCAAAGGAGGACTGCCGAAGAACTGGACGCGACCGCCGGACGAGAAGGCGAGAGCCGACTGGTCGACGCGGAGGTTCGAACCGCGCGCCTTTGCGGTCAGCTGGGCAAGCAGCCGTGCGTTGTCATCGCGCGTGCCGGACGATGCCCGTGCGTCGAAAACCGCGAAGTCGACCCAGCCGCCACTCTGGGCGCGCTCACGAATATGGGCGAGATTGACTCTCATCGTGCACTCCTTGCCTGGACCTATCCCAAGCATGGAAGGCATTCTTGCGAGCGCACTAGCTCAAATAGCGACCTACTGGATGGAGGGAGGCAAATTCTTTGATGCTGCGGCGCACAACGCCGCGTGGAGTTTCTGGCGAAGCTCGGGTGGCTGCAGAACCTCGACCTCAGGGCTGTGGCGCAGGAGGTCCATGACCAACTCCTCGTCGCTGGAGTAGGGGACCTCCAGGATGTAGCCACCGTCGTCGAGGTACGAACTTGTCTGTTTGTGGTGCCAGGTCTCCTTGCTGACCCACTGAGCGCGTTCGGGGGTGAACTTCAGCCTGGCGCGATGCCTGGCAGGCCCTGCGAAGATGCCGTATCCACCGCGGAAGTGCTCCTCCATATCCTCGCGGCTCACTTCTATGGACTGGTCCTCAAGCACGCGCACACTTTGAACCGCCTCCAGTGCAAACGACCGAAGGGCATTCCGCGCGTGGCACCAGGCATCAAGCATCCAGTTCTCACGGTAGTGAACGAGTTGCTGAGGTGAGATGACCCGCTCGGAGTGCTCTTTCCGGTCGCGGTTAAGGTACCGCAAGTGCAGACGCTTTCCTTCCAGAAGGGCGCCTGCGATGACCTGGAAGTGCTTGGGCTCAACTTTTCGAGGAGCGAAGTGGATGAGCTTGAGCTTGCGCTCGATGGGCTTGGCTGAGCGGGTTCCCTTGGCAAGCATGTCGCGCAGCCGAGACTTGAGCGGGCCGACGTGCTCTTCAAGCAGACCCGGCTGAACGCCTTCTACCAGGTGAAGCATGGTGAGCAGCGCGAAGACTTCGGATGAATCAAACCATAGCCCTGGAAGCTCGAAGCGTCCGCCTTCGGCCAGGTCGTCACGAATGACATACCCGCGCTTCTGGCGGCTCCACTCCAGTGGGCACCCGAAGCGGTCCCGCAAGAAGACCAGGTCTCGCTTGATGGAGGCCTCCGATGTCTCGAGCTCGTCCATCAAGTGCGCCATGGAGACGGAACCGCGTTTGCGGATGAAGCGCACGATTTTGGTCATGCGCTCAATGCTGACCTTCGACATTTGAGTCCCTCCCTGTGAGGCACTTCTGCTGTGTTTTCCGCTCAAGGAAGCGCTGCGGACAACTTTACATGCACTGCAGGGCCAGAGCTAAACTCAGTGGTGCTTCGGAGCCGTGCGGAGTTAGTTGTCCGCTGCGGCGGCTTGGATGCACCTTCGATGTCGGCTGCAGAGAGCCCAATCTCATCGCTGGGCACGTCAAGGACCTGACACCAATGCTGGGGCGACTGGCGACGGAGGGTTTGTGGGTGCAAGTCGAGTAGTCTCGGCGTGGGCTCGAAGACACCACGCGACCACTATCCGACCTAGGTGACCACCACCACTGCAGGTAGCGCCCTTAGTCACCTTCGGCGCAGGTCGGCCTCGATTGCCAGCAGCGACGCTAGCGCAGGTCCTGCAATCGAAACGTCATTTCGCATAGGTACGGTCGCCTCGCGCGGGTTGATGCGTACCAGCCGGGCGCCGTGGTAAGCCACAAGCTCGTGGCTGAAGTGGCGCACCGATGGGACAGCCGTGCCCGCGCCCAGTTCGACCACCACCAACCGCTGCACACCATCGAGCCAGTTGCGGAGGTAGGATTCTTGCGCGCTCGAACGCGCGTCTTGCCAAGCACCGTCGCCGAACATCAGGATGTTGGGCCGCGCTAGAGCACCGCACCATGGGCACCTTGGCGGCTCATTTACCAGCAGGCAGTTCTCCGCGTCGACCTCGGGCTTGAACTCGTCGGCCGGCCAAATGGCGGTGCCGCAGGGCACGCTGCACTGCAGCTGGTGGATGGAACCGTGGCACTCAGCCAAGCGTTTCGTGCCGAAGCCAGCGCGTTGGAAGTGACCATCGACGTTGCTGGTGAATGCGCCGTATCCGTACAGCATGCGTTCACCCCAGCCGCGGAGAATGCCGAAGCCGGCATGCGGCTCGGTCGTGCGGTACAGGTTCAGGCGATGTCCGTAGAAGCCCCAGGCCAGCGCGGGGTCGGTCTCGAATGTGCACGGACTTGCCACCCGGTGAAACTCCAGGCCACGTTTGGCAAGCGCGGGGTATGCAACCCAGAAGCCGCCAGGGCCACGGAAGTCTGGCATGCCGGAGTCGATGCCCATCCCTGCGCCGGCCGCCACCAATAGTGCGTCGGCGTCCCCAATGAGGTCCGCAGCGCGCTGGATGGCGTCGTCAGTCATGAGGGCAGGGGCTTACTCAATCCTGCTGCAGTTCCAAAGCCGCCTGGTACTCAGCCAAGAAGTCCGCCCCTGTGTCCATCGTCGGGTCAATCTGCTTGAACGCCGTGTACATGATGGCCAGCAGGTGCAGCCCGGAGTACTTCCCTGGCAGCGACTTGAGGGTGTACTTGTCTGTCGGGTCGTTGATGTCAAGGCCTGTCCGGCCGAGCATCGCGATTTCGAGAGCTATCGCCTGGCGGCCTTTCGGTCCTTGCTTCTTGAACGTCTGAAGCGCGCTCGCGATGTACATCATCACGTCTGGACGGAAGCCGCCGACCGAACGGGACTTGAGCCTCTTGTTCGCAAATGCGGTCCGCGCCTTCTCCGCGGCTTCGACCATCGGGGACGTCGGGTGCTCATTGATGAAACGCAGGTAGAGGGCGTCAGCCTCCTCGTCGGCCTGGTCAGTACCGACCGCTTCAAGCGCAGTGGCCAGTCCGAAGATGGCTTGCGGGTCGTCAGGCAGCAGGGCCAGGGCCTTCCGCAGATGGTCAACTGCCTCTGGGATGCGCTTGAACCCGATGAGGATGCCGCCCAGGTTGCGCTGCGTGTATCCGTCGTCCGGGTTCGCCTCGGCCGCCTTCTCGAACGCCGCCAGCGCCAAGTCCGGCTTGCGCATCCGGTGGTAGGCGTTGCCAATGCCGACCCAGGCATGAGCGTGGCCGGGGTCGAGCTGAACTGCGCGCTTGAGCCTGATGATGGCTTCATCAAACTGGCCGAGCTCGCTGTAGCAGATGCCCAAGTTGTAGAGCACGGCGGCGTTCGCGGGCGCGCTCTTGGTCAAGCTCTCCAGGTATGGCAGCGCCTCTGTCAGCTTGCCCGCCTTGAGCATCGGCATGACGAAATCCAACGCAGAGGCCTCGGCGGGGAAGGCCATCACGGTGATGTCCTTGTCGTCCACTGTGACCATCGCCGTCTGCCCTTGGCCCGCGTACTCGGCGGCGAAGTGAAGCATGACGGCCGTCTTGAATGCCTCGGTCCCAACCTGGCGCGCATCTGGCGGCAGGAGGTTCGTGTCGAAGCGGTGCAGCGGAATCTTGAACTCGGTCGCCATGTGTGGTCTCAGGGCTTGTATGGAACCCAGGTGTACCAGCCGTTCATGCCGATGGCTGAAGCCCAGGCATCGACAAGCTCGCGGTCATGGGCGGGGTCGGCGGGAACGCTGTCGCTGATGGCCAATAGCTGTTGGCCACCTTCCAGAACGCCGGCGGCTCGGTACGGTATCGCATAGAGCGACTTGCCGAGCAGCCTGTCGGCGAACAGGGCGTATGCAGCAACGGGCGCGAGCAGAGGGACCGGCACCGAGAGGCTCCCGAATCGCCTGGACAACAGCTGCAGGTTGTCCTGCTGGAGGAAGTCCATGCCCGCCACCTGCACGTCGCCCAGCCCGGGGTGTTCGTCCGCCAGCCACTGGTCGATGCGCATGCCCGTGGCGTAGGACCGAAGGTTCAGCAACGCCCAGTGAGCCGCCATCTGCGCGAACTCGGGCAGGGTTGCCTTGTCTTCCTCTGAAAGGGGCTGGCCTGTACGCAGGAGCGTCTCGACGTCGCCTGCAGCGGTGCCTGTGCCGGCGAAGTCGAACCGCTGGGCTGGCGGCAGCTCGAACAGCCGCAGCGCGTAGCCAGCCTGGTAGGCCACCCAGTAGTCGAGTGGCTCGTTGGACGGGAGGTACCGCAAGATGTGCGCAGGGGCCCCGCTGCGGGCTATCTGGAGGGTCGCGCGCAGTGTCAGGCTGCTGTCGGGCTTGAACTCGACTGGGCGGCCGCTGAGCGCCTCGACGCGCTCCAGGATGCCCATGGTCTCTGGGCGGAGGTTCTTCATGGGCGGATTATCGAGGGCGCTTCGGGCCCCGCCCGTTTGGCAGAGCGGCATGCCCAGGCCAGCAGCGCGAGGCGAAGGCAAACGGAGCAGGTTCAGTTACGTTGGCAGGAGTACGGTACGACCCAGCCAACATGCCAGAGGGCGGGAGGCGTGCAGGTACTGGCTGTTACCCTGTTACCCCAACTTCCGCACTTCGTGCGTGTAGAGGAACATTGGCCTGGAGTGTTGGACGCGGCATCCAGCCACTTCGAGGCCGGCGTCAGAGTACCGCCCTCGGCAGCGGAGGCGCGACAGGTTCCCGGGCGGTAGCCGTCGGTGTCAAGGAGCGAAGGAACGGCGCCCTGCACTCAAGCCATCCCGGCCTGCTCCAGTACCTCGAGCAAGCCGCGGCTCATTGCCTCCAGCTCGCTCTCCGGGAACCCGTTCTGCTCGAAGATGAGGTTCATGCCGCCGAAACCGCGCGACAGTGCCTGTGCGACCAACTCGGCGTCCATCTCGACCGCGCCGCGCCCGAGGAATCGGTGCCCCGCAGCGCAGGAGAGGAGCAGCTTGATGCTGTCATCAACTTGATTGAAGAAGAAGGCCCAGAACGGCCAGGCTGACTCAAGCCTGCGGAGGAGGGTTCTGACCTTGGGGATGTCGACCAGCTCTCGGGGGTCGTTGTTGTAGCCGTCCACGACCAGGGTCATCTGCCCGCGGTAGCGCCAAGCGTCCTCGCGGGTGGCGCGGAAGGCCTTCAGGCGCGACAGCACTGAGGCGAGGTCGCCGGCCTCGACCTCGCGGCGCGAAATCATGAGGACGACCGGCTCGGTGACGCCGGGGCGGAGGTCTTGGCGAGGGGAGGTGGCCATGGGTGGATTTTCGTTCCCACGGGCGGGTGCGAGAGCGAGGTTGCCGATGCCCCTCGGCTTCTCTCGACGGCGTCGGTGCTCAGCCCGCGCGATGAATAGGCCGGACAGAGTCCAGTGCTGGTTTAGTGCCCTAGCGGCGGAGTACGAGGTGGGGACCCCACTTCGTCTGGCAGCTTAGGGTGCCCCTCTAGAATCTCGCGGAGGGCTCGGCCAACGCCGAGGACCAGAACACAACGCTAGGGGGTAAATTGGCGCAAATCTCAGCGGGTCAGCTAGCGCGGTCACTCGAGAAGTTGCAGGCGTTCCACGCGTTCTTCGGCATCACCTTCCTGTCGATGAAGCAGACCGGCGTCGCAGTCGGCACCGCCACGGCGTGGGGCGGTCAACAGGAGGAAGCGCTCCTGCGGCGGTACTTCTCGCCCGCGGGGGCGCCTCCAGGCAAGCCCTTCTGCGTCCCCTTTGGACGCAAGGACCCTGAGTCGTGGTTCTGGAAGAACGCTAAGTACTCCGGTGGCACCCTTCAACGCGCCCGCACGACCGACAACTATCGCGAGGCTCTTGAGCGCCCCAGCACGAAAGAGTGGGCGTTCACCGCGGACTATCTTGACAAGCTCGAAGCGCTGCTCCCAGTCGGCGCGGACGGCCAGAGGCAGCGCATTCCGCTGTTCGACCTAGCCGCCTGGCTGTACCGCCATGAGGACCTGCCGAACTCGCTCGACGCGGTCGAAGCGAAGTTGCGCACTGAGTTTAAAATCAACGATGCCGAGTACACGCGGCTCTTCGACAGCACCCGCCCACCTCCGGCGCAATACTTCGCGCCCGTGCCCATCACCGAAGAGGAACTCGCCCATCTTGTTCACGGCGTGCCCCCGGGGCCCTCAATGATGGGCCGCTCGGAGGCGGACCTCGTTCAACACTTGGAGCGCTGGGTCACCGCCGAGGAGGGGCTGACACTTCCGGTCGGGTTCGTGCAGGTGTTCTATGGCGCTTTGGTCGCTCAGCGCCTCGTTGTGCTTGCTGGCCGCCCCGGTACAGGAAAGACGGCGTTTGTCCGCGCTTTCACTGAGGGCCTCGGCGAGTTCTTTGCCAACTCGGTTTCGCTGGTCGAGGTCAGCATCGGCAGCGATTTCTCCGAAGCCGATGCTCTGGGATACGAGAAGATATCGGGCGGCCTTGCAGCGACGGAGCTAAGCCGCAAGCTCTTCCTGTCTGAGCGGCCGCGTGACATCTATGTGGTTCTCTTGGACGAGATGAACCTCAGCCAAGTCGACCACTACCTAGCCCTACCTTCGCAGCGCGGCAAGGTCGATCAGCCGTTTTCGCCCATCAATCATGATTTTCTTGGTCGTGCAGTGATAGATGAAAGAATATCAGG
>JACZKT010000388.1 GCA_014859905.1 Rubrivivax sp. | reverse complement strand
CCCATCGCCTGGCCCAGCACCGGCATCAGCACGACGGCACACAGCAGGATCAGGGCGGTTGCCAGGCTGCCGTCGGAGGTGGCGGCCATCCACAGGCCGGCAGGCAGCAGCACCCGCCGGGTCGCTGCCGCCAGCTCCAGCGACAGGATCAGCGCTTGAGCGAGCGCGAGCCCGCATCAGTCCAGGTCGAAGACGGTGTCGCCGGCCTCCGGCACGCAACCCTCGCTGAACGACGCGCCGCCACGGCGCACCACGACACGTCGCTCGTCGTGGCAGATCTCCAGGCGCAGCGTGTCGGGTTCACGGCGCTGGACGAAGGCTTCCAGCGAGGCCGGCATGCTGACGCGGTAGCGGCCCGCCTGCAGGTCCTCTTCCGGGTGGCCGTCGCGGTGCACCCAGGGCACGAAATGCGACAGCCAGAACAGTGGCCTGGAGCCTTCGAAGACCGTGGGCTCGTAGCCCTGTTCGCGCAGCCACGCCTGCGCCGTGGCGCGCGAGGGCTCGCCACCGCTCCAGGCGCTGGCCAGCAGTTCGGCAACCCATTGGTTGCAGTTCTGGTAGCGCTGGCTGTACGGGTAGGCGTTGGCGCTGTAGTCGGCGGCCAGCAGTTGCAGCGCGACGCGTTTGTCCAGCGCTGCCTGTGCCACCGCGGCTGCCGCTGCGGGCGGCAGCAGCAGCACCGAGATGTAGCCCAGCGACGGCGATTGCATGCCCAGCAGGAAGGCCGCCAGGCCCTGGTCGTACAGGCGCGGGCGGCGCTCGTCGCAGGCGAAATAGAGCTGTCGCACGGCCCAGGGTGCGTCGGGGCTGGCCTTCAGGCTGAGGCCGGCGTGCGAGTAACGCAGGCCGAAGCGGTCGAGGTCGAGTCCCGAGCGGGCGACCAGCGCAACGCCGGCTCCGGAAGCGTCGAGTTCGGTCTTGACGATGGCGGCCAGGCGCAGCATCCGGCCCTTCTGCGCCGCGTCCAGCGCCGGCGCCTGGTCGCAGTAGCGCGACGCGCCGGCTTCGGCGGTGACCGCGGCCAGCAGTGCGGCGGCCAGTACGGTGACTTGCGCTGCGACCCGCGCGGCCGCGCGCCGCCAACGGCCGTTCAAAGGGTGACGGCCCGGGTCTGCAGTTCCGGCAGCCAACCGTCGTGCAGCGCGAGGAAGAAGGCGCGCCTGGGCTTGCCGGCTGCGAACTCGACGCCAAAGGCGCGCTGTCGCGCCGCCACCACCTGGCCGGTGGACAGGCCACCTTGGCGCAGCGTTTCCTGCGGCACGTACAGGAAGAAGGTCTGCTCCGCACCCTGCAGGGTCAGCCGCACCTGGCCCGGCCGACCCGCCGCTTCGGCCATCTCGATGACCGTGTATTCGCCGTCGGCAACCTTGTCGTCCCTGGACGAGCTGTTGCTGGAGCGCTCGACCGAGGTCGACAGGCTGCCCACCGAGGCCGACACGCCGTCGGAAACCGCCGACGAGGTCGAGCTGGCAGCCCCGGCCTGCAGGGCCGCCGCGGCCAGCAGCAGGGCCGTGAGGATGGAGCGGGAGCAGGCGTGGGGGTCGGGGCGTGACATCGGGGTCTCCCTGAGCAAGAGGATCTGGCGGGGATCTTAGCCCGGCGTCCAGTCCCGCCAACGGCGCCATGTCGCGCACGGGATGGCTAGACTCCGGCCGTGGAAACCAAGTGGCTCGAGGACTTCATCAGCCTGGCCGAGACACGCAGCTTCAGCCGCTCGGCGCAGTTGCGCCATGTCACGCAGCCGGCTTTCTCGCGCCGCATCCAGGCGCTCGAGGCCTGGACCGGCATCGACCTCGTCGACCGTTCGTCCTACCCGACGCGGCTGACGCCGGCGGGCGAGACTTTCCACGCCCAGGCGCTGGAGATCCTGAACGCGCTGCAGACCACCCTCAACATGATGCGCGGCCACCAGGCGGCGGGGCAGGACATGATCGAGTTCGCGGTGCCGCACACGCTGGCCTTCACCTTCTTCCCGCACTGGCTGATGGACCTGCGGCAGACCTTCGGCGCGGTGAAGACGCGGCTCACCGCGCTGAATGTGCACGACGCCGTGCTGCGCCTCACCGAAGGCGGTTGCGACCTGCTCATTGCCTACCACCACGCGTCGCAACCGCTGCAGATCGGCCCCGAGCGCTACGAGATGCTCAAGCTCACCAGCGAGACGCTGGCTCCTTACGCCAAGGCCGGGCCCGACGGCCGGCCGCTGTTCCGCCTGCCGGGCCCGCCCGGCGAGCGCGTGCCCTTTCTCGCCTATGCCTCGGGGGCGTACATGGCGCAGTTGGTGGCCTTGATCGTCAGGCAGGCTGCCCAGCCGCCGCAACTGGAGCCGATCTACGAAACCGACATGGCCGAGGGCCTGAAGGCGATGGCGCTCGAAGGCCATGGCCTGGCCTTCCTGCCCGCGAGCTCGGTGCGCAAGGAGCTGAAGTCCAGGCGCCTGGTGGCAGCGGCCGGCGGCACCGGGCTCGAACTGACGATGGAAGTGCGCATCTACCGCGAACGGCCGGGCCATACGCGCCACGCCAAGGCCGGGGCGCTGAAGCTGTGGGACTTTCTGCGCGCCCAAAGCGAAGCGTAGACCCGCGTGTCTCGGTGGCGGCCCGCGGACTCGGCCGCAGCCGGGGCCGCCCCAAAGCCCGGCAGGCTCCTAGAATCCGCCGCGGCGCCGCTTCCGGCGTGGCTTGAAAGAACACCGATGCACCAAGCCCTGAACGTCGCCATCCTGGTCGCGGCCCTGGCCGCCGGCGCCGTGCAGGCCGGCACCCTGGCCAGGATCAAGGAAACGGGTGCCGTCACGATGGGCGTGCGTGAGTCTTCGGGTGCGTTGTCGTACCAGGTGGCCGAAGGCCAGTACACGGGTTTCCACGTCGAGATCTGCCAGCGCGTGCTGGCCGACGTGCAGCGCCGTCTGGGCCTGCCGCGGCTCGACATCGGCTACCGCGTCGTCAGTTCACAAAACCGCATCCCGCTGCTGCTCAACGGCAGCATCGACATCGAGTGCGGCTCCACCACCAACAGCACGCAGCGGCGCAAGGACGTCGCCTTCGTCGTCACGACCTTCGTCGAAGAGACGCGTTTTGCGGTCAGGGCCGACTCGGGCATCAGCTCGCTGGTGCAACTCAAGGGCAAGCGCGTGTCCACCACCACCGGCACCACCGCGGTGCAGGTGATGCGCCAGCAGGCGCGCGCTGCCGGCATCGAGTTCCGGCCCGTCTACGGCAAGGACCATGGCGACAGCTTCCTGCTGTTGCAGACCGGTCGTGCCGACGCCTTCGTGATGGACAGCCAGATCCTCGCCGGCCACATCAGCCAGGCCGCCAACCCCGCCGACTACACCATCGTCGGCGAGGTGCTGTCGGTGGAGCCGATCGCGATCATGCTGCGCAAGGACGACCCGGCGTTCAAGCGCGCGGTCGACGACAGCATCGTCGCCATGATGAAGTCGGGCGACATCGCCAGGCTGTACGAGCGCTGGTTCATGCAGCCGATCCCGCCATCAGGCCGGCGCCTGGGGCTGCCAGCCAGCGACGCCACGCGGGCGGCCTGGGCCGAGCCGAACGACAGGCCGGTGGAGGACTACCGCAAGAAGTGAACGGCCTGCTGGCGGGCACGAATTCTCCGCGATCGGGACCCGCCCTGTCGGCAACTGCCGGGGCCGCTTGCAGGTACGGGCCGAAGGCAGCACCAGCGTCGCCAGGTCGTATCGTCGCGCAGCGGCACGGAAAAAGGGCCCCGCAGGCAGCAGCGCCTGCGGGGCCCCGTCAGGGAACGATCAGCGTGTCAGGCTGGATTCAGCCCGCGCGTGATCTTGATCCTCGGCGAAGTCCAAGTCTCGACGTGTGCCGGGTTGTTCTTTTGGGCCAGCGGCTTCTTCACCGTGATGCGAACGACATAGTCGCCATTCTTCACGCTCGACCACTGCTTCTTCCCCGTGGACAAGTCCACGTACACGTCACCGTTCCAGGTGAAGGTGAAGAACTGGGTCGGCGTGGCATTGCGTGGGAACCACTTGTCGTCGCTCACCTTGCCGACGACCTTGCCGGTCTTGACGTCCAGCGCTTCCAGCAGCACTTCTTCCGCGTGGTGGTCGAAGTGGGCCAGGAACCACGGGATGTCGTCGCCGATCAGCGAGTAGGTCGCGCCCGTGGGCTGCTCCCAGAAGGTGTCGTCGTACAACTTCGCCAGCCACGGGAAGCCCCACTCACCGGCCGAGGTGAGCACCTGGATCGCCTGGTAGTCGCCCTTGAACCCGGCGTAGGGCACGCGCAGTGGCTGGCCGCCGCCTTGCGGCGTCAGCACGATGTAGCCGCCGTACAGGCCGCGATCGTCGAGCGAGGCGTCGTCGGGCGCCCTGAACGTGATGTCGACGTTCTCGGAGCCCCTGCTCCGCACCGTCACAGTCGGCCGCGCGATCCTGACCGTCGCCGGAGCATCGTAGTAACTCAGCTGGTTCACGAACGTGCCCGGCCCGTTGGCCAGTGCGGGCTCGTGGCTGACGGCGTAGGTCACATTGGCCGGGCCGGTGTTGCTGACCTTGAGCGTGATCTTCTTGCCCCCGGCCACGCTCTCGCCCAGCGCGATCTCGCTCGGTTCGACCATCACCCGGGAGGCGATCGCCTGCGGGATGTCCATCATGCCGGCGCCCTGCCGGTGCACGTGGTCGAGGAAGCCATAGTCCGGCCCGAGCGACCAGCGCCGCGGGTCGGCGCTGTTCTGCAGCAGTGTCTTCATGTCGTCGGGCCGGGTCGTGCGCCGTGCCTGCAGTACGAGCGCAGCGCCGCCCGCCACGTGTGGTGACGACATCGAGGTGCCGCCCAGCGACGCGTAGCCGCCATTCTCCAGCGGGTAGGTCGAGTAGATCGAGCCGCCCGGGGCGGTGATGTTGGGCTTCAGGCTGAGGTCGGGCGCCAGGCCGAAGGAACTGAAGCCCGAGATCAGGTCGCCGGTGGGAAGCAAGTCGACGGCTGTGCCGGCGGTCCAGGTCAAGGTCGTCGCCTCCGCCGTGATGCGGCCGTCGAGTTCCTCTCCGCTGGACTGGGTGACCATCACCACCGGGACGGTGATCGCGGGTGTGCTTCCGGCCACAGTGGGCGAGACTTCGCCAATCTGGTTGTTGTACAGAATCACCGCTGACGCACCGGCTTCCTGGGCATTGAACGCCTTGGTATAGAACGAGCAGGTGCCGCGGCGGACCAGCGCTGCCTTGCCCGTGAGACTGCCGGGCGTGAGGGCCTCGCAGGCGTCATTCGCGGCCGTTGTGGTGCCGGTCTTCGCCATCGGCAGGCTGCCGGACAGCGGTGTCGTCGGTGCGCCCGTGGCGCTGGTATACCCGAACAGACGGCCATCGGGCGTCGCCGAGAAGGCGGGTTTTGTCGCCTGCAGGTTGTCGTACGACGCCACGCCGATGACCTTCGTGCCCACCCCCGGCGCGCCGGCAGCGTACAGGCCGTCGGGCGAACCGCCCTGCGGGCCGTTGTTGCCGATCGAGGCGACGACTACCACGCCCAGGTTGGCCAGGCGGCTGGCGGCCATGGCGTCCGGGGACTGCGGCCACCCGTGCGGCGAGCCCAGGCTCAGGTTGACGACGTTCATGCCGTCGGCCAACGCCCGTTCGAGCGCGGCGATGATGATGTCGTCCGAGACGGAGCCGTTGCAGCCGAAGATGCGGTAGGCGCCGAAGGTCACGCCGGGAGCCACGCCCTTGACGGCGCCGTTGGCGCCGACGATGCCTGCCACGTGCGTGCCGTGGCCGTTGCAGTCGTCGGGGTTGTCATCGGGCACCGGGTTCGGGCTCGTGTAGTAGTCGTAGGCATCGCCGACGAAGTCGTGGCCGTAGGCCACGCGCGCGCTGGGGAACGGCGTACTGCCGTTGGTGCCGTTGCCGCCGAGGTCCGGGTGGTCGATGTCGATGCCGGTGTCGATGATGCCGACCCTGATGCCGGCGCCGGTCCAGCCGGCGGTCTGCGCGATGTTGGCGCCGGTCATGGCGAGCGCGGCGGCGAGGTCGGGGGCGGCACCCCTGGCGCCCGGTTCGGGACGGGGTGCCTGGACGATCCGGATCGGGTACATCGCCTTGAATCCAGGCAGCCTGGCCAGCTTGGTGCGCTCGGAAGCCGTGGCCTCGACCGCGAAGCCGTTGAACAGCACGTCGTAGGAACGGCGTTCCTTCCACTTCACGCGGGCGGCCGCGGCGGCGTTCTTGAAGGCGGTCTTTTCGGCCTTGACGGCCGCCTTGGTGTTGCCTTCTGACTCGGGCGCGCCGGCGAGCTCGACGAACCACAGGTTGCCGCTCTCCGCGGCCGACACGGGAGCGCTCTTCTGGGCAAAGGCCGCGGACGCGGCGAGCGAGAGCGCAAACGCGCCCGCTGCCCACGCGGCAGTGAAATGACTACGCACGACTGACCTCCATGGTTATGCTGGGGCGGAACGACCGAACCAGCTAGGGACCCCTCCGAAAACCCGCCAGGCTCTCAGCCTGTAGACATGAAAACCCGGCAAGAAGGCTAACGCAGAAGTTCCTTCTTCCTGAGACCCTCAGCATGGAAAATTGACTAAGCGCAACCGAGCCACGGTTTCGGCCCGCCGACGCCTGGCCCAAAGCGCTGACCCGAAGGCTGCCGCGTGGCCGGTGGCGTGGGCGCGCCCGTCCCGCGGCACGGATGCGAGAATTCCCGCATGCACGACACCGTGACCCTGGTCCGCCCCGACGACTGGCACCTGCACCTGCGCGACGGCACGGCCATGGCGGCCGTGCTGCCCTACACGGCGCGCCAGTTTGGCCGCGCCGTCGTGATGCCCAACCTGCGGCCGCCGGTGACCACCACGGCGCTGGCCGCGGCCTACCGCGAACGCATCCTCGCGGCCTTGCCTGCGGGCCTGGCCTTCGAGCCGCTGATGACGCTGTACCTCACCGACGACACACCGCCCGACGAGATCCGGCGTGCCAAGGCGGCCGGCGTGGTGGCACTCAAGCTCTACCCGGCCGGCGCCACCACCCACAGCGACGCCGGCGTCACCGACCTGCGCCGCTGCCACGCCACGCTGGAAACGATGCAGCGCGAAGGCCTGCTGCTGCTGGTGCACGGCGAAGTCACCGACCCCGAGGTCGACATCTTCGATCGCGAGGCGGTCTTCATCGAACGCGTGATGCAGCCGCTGCGGCGCAGCTTCCCGGGTCTGAAGGTCGTCTTCGAACACATCACGACGCAGGATGCCGCCGACTTCGTTGCCGGCAGCGACGCGCACACCGCCGCCACCATCACCGCGCACCACCTGCTCTACAACCGCAATGCCCTGTTCACCGGCGGCCTGCGCCCGCACTACTACTGCCTGCCGGTGCTGAAGAAGGAACGGCATCGCCAGGCGCTGGTGCGCGCCGCCACCGGCGGCAGCCCGAAGTTCTTTCTCGGCACCGACAGCGCGCCGCATGCCGCGGCGATGAAGGAACAGTCGGTGTGCGGCGCCGGCTGCTACACGGCACCGGCGGCACTGGAGCTGTACGCCGAGGCCTTCGAGGCCGCAGGCGCGCTGCACAGGCTGGAGGCCTTCGCCAGCTTCCATGGCGCCGACTTCTACGGCCTGCCGCGCAACCGCGACACGGTGACGCTGCGGCGCGAAGCGTGGACGCTGCCCGAGACGCTGCCCTTCGGCGACGCCCTCATCAAGCCGCTGCGTGGCGGCGAAACCCTGAACTGGAAGCTGCAATGACCGACCGCGTGATGCTGCTCATCGATGCCGACAACGTTTCCGTCGACGTCATCGAACAGGCCGTGGCGCATCTGCTCGACGCCCATGGCGCGCTGCACGTGCGCCGTGCCTACTGCACGGCCGACAGCGCGCTGAAACACCAGGCCGTGTTCAGGCGGCTGCAGATCAAGCCCATGGTCAACCTGAGCACGGGCAAGAACTCGACCGACATCGCGCTGGCGGTGGATGCGATCGACCTCGTGCTGGCCGAGCGGCCCGACGTGGTCGCCATCGCATCGTCGGACTCCGACTTCGCGCCGCTGGTGGCCCGGTTGCGCGAGAAGGGCTGCCGCGTCGTCGGCATCGGCCAGGAGGGCAAGACGGGCGATGAAACGCTGCAGGTCTACGACGAGTTCACGCTCATGGCGCACCGCAGGACACGCGCTGCGCCCGCGCCGCGGCCGGCGCGCAAGACGGCGAGTCGCGGCACCGCGACGGCGGCGGCC
>JACZKT010000387.1 GCA_014859905.1 Rubrivivax sp. | reverse complement strand
GGTTGCGCCACCGCACCCGCCCCGGCGCTGGCGCCGGGGCGGGTGCGGTGGCGCAACCGGCGGCCAGAGCCGTGATCGCGACCAGCGCACCGTATCGAACGGTGGGGCTCATGGTGTGTCTCTCCTGTGTACGGCCAGAGGTCAGTTCAGCACGCTCAGGAAGCGCGTGGCCATCGCTGCGGGCACCGGCACGAAGCCGTCCTTGATGGTCACTTCCTGGCCCTGCTTGGACAGCACCATCTTGAAGAACTCACGCTCCAGCGGCGCCAGCGGCTGGTTCGGCTTCTTGTTGACGTAGACGTAGAGCACGCGCGCCAGCGGGTAGGTGCCGTCGATGGCATGCACGGCATCCGGTTCGACGAAGGGCTGCCCCTTCTTCTTCGACAGCGGCAGCGCACGCACGCCCGAGGTCTTGTAGCCGATGCCCGAGTAGCCGATGGCGTTGATCTGCGTGGCCACGCTCTGCACCACAGAGGCCGAACCCGGCTGCTCGGCGACGTTGCGCTTGAAGTCGCCCTTGCACAGCGCCACGTCCTTGTAGAAGCCGTAGGTGCCGGACACCGAATTGCGACCGTACAGCGCGATGTCGCGGTTGGCCCACTCGCCGGTCATGCCGAGCTGGCCCCACTTGGTGATGTCGGTGGGGTAGCCGCACTTGCGGCCGACCGACATGGCGGCGTCGACTTCCTCGATGCTCAGGCCCTTGATCGGGTTGTCCTTGTTGACGTAGACCGCCAGTGCATCGATCGCCACGCCCACCGCAGTGGGCTTGTAGCCATGCTTCTTCTCGAAGCCCTCGACTTCGCGCGCCGTCATCAGGCGGCTCATGGGGCCGAAGTTGGAGGCGCCTTCGGTCAGCGCCGGCGGCGCGGTCGAGGAGCCGGCGCCCTGGATCTGGATATTGACGTTCGGGTAGAGGCGCTTGAACTCCTCGGCCCACAGCGTCATCAGGTTGTTCAGCGTGTCGGAACCAACGCTGGTGAAGTTGCCGGAGACGCCGGCAGCCTTCTGGTAGGCCGGCAGGGCGGCATCGACCTTGACCGCCTGGGCGTGGGCCGAGGCGGAGATGAAGAACGCGCCGGCAAGGCCGAGCGCTTGGACAAGCTTGTTGAGGGTCATGCGACTGCTCCTGTGAATGTTGGCGGGTCGTTCAGGTGACAACCGGCACTCTAGAAGGCGCATGTGACAGCGTCGTGACAGCGCTGTCACGAAGCGGCTGTGCAGTCAGATCAGGCATGCTGCAACACCGTCCTCGAGCGCCGCTGCGGCGCTCGCATCGGTGAACCATGACGGTTTTGTGTCAGACGGCCAGGGTGGTGCCCTGCGCAGGATTGCGCCCCTCGGTCTCTGCCCTCGCGCAGGTGCACGTCGATCAGCCCTCGAGGGAAGGCTGGCACGCCCTTGTCATGGGCGGGATGGATACTGCGACCTCGTGGCCACACATCGGTGGCCCCTGCAAACCGAATCTGCCCCGCCCACCGGAGAACCAAGCATGGACCTGCTCAGGACAGCCGTCGTCGACATCACGACACTGGTATCGACCTGCCACGTCTTGATGTCGGACCAGGTCGCGGACGGCTTGGCCATCAAGCCCAAGCTGCGCAACCGCCTGCGGCGGGAGATCAAACGCGGGACTGTCGCCTACATCGACACCCTGGCCAGAGCCAGACGAGGCGTGGTCGATGCAGCCTTGCTGGCAGTCTGCCGCGTGGCAGCAGAAAAGCACATGGCGCGAGCGCTTCGCCACCAGGACCTGCTCAGCCGCGCCTTGTCCAGCCAGCCCGGCGCACTGAAGGGCGTCGCCGCGGCACGGCAGGACCTGTGGCGGCTCGCCCACATGGCCATCTACCTGCGCCTGGGCGTTGCAGCACTGCGCGATTCGGGCGCCTGGGCCGAGGTCAAGCCCGAGCAGAAGTCGGCGACCAGCCTGCGCCGCCGCCTTCGCAAGGCGCTCGTTGCCTACGCCCGCATGACCCTGCGTGTCGATGGCGCTGAACCGGGAGCCCTCGTCGTGGCACGCGAGGCGGCATGGGCGGAAATCGGCAAGCGCGGCGCCGCCGATGCGCGGCGGCTCGCCGACATCGAGGCGGGCGTCGACCCGACGCACACCGTCATCCAGGTGGGGGTGACCAAGCCCCTGCGCGATCTCGCTCTCGACTGGCGCGGCCATTGATCGATCCACTGCTGCTGCGCGACGCCTGAGCTTGCTGTCTTCATCGAACTCAGAGATGCCAGGTGCTCCGACCTCGTGCACGCGTTCGATGCGGGCACCAGGACGCTTGTTCATGCGCCGACGAAGCGCCGCCGGTAGGAAGCGGGAAGATCGCTCAGGCGCAGCATCATCGGCAGGTCGGCAGTGCCGAAATCGGGGTCCCACGCGGGCGGCCCGAGCACCTTGCCGCCGCACTTCAGATAGCCCTTGATCAGCGCCGGGGGCTCGACGCGGGCACCGGTGGCCAGACTCTCCACGCACAGCGGCACGCGCGGGCGCACCTGTTCGTCCAGCGGTGCCAGGTGCGTCTGGCGCAAGCCGTGCCACAGGTCGGCCGCCATGCGTCCGCCGTCGTGCATCGTCACGCTGGCACAGCCCATCACTCGTTCGATGCCGTTGCGCTGCATGAAGGCACCGAGTTGCGACCACAGCATCAGCACCACGCCGCCCTGGCGCCAGCGCGGGTCGATGCACGAGCGCCCCAGTTCGGCCAGGCCGGGGCGCAGGCGCGCCAGGCGAACGAGATCGAACTCGGTGTCGATGTAGAAGCCGCCGAGCCGGCGCGCGGCGGTGGGCATGAGCACGCGGTAGGTGCCCACGACCTGTGATGGCTCAGCGGCCGTTGCCACCGTGCGCACGCTGAGGTGCTCACAGTGCGCATCGAACAGATCGACGTCGTGGCCTGCGGGCGTGCCCGGCGGCGGGCGCAGGCGGGCCCCCATTTCGTCGGCAAACACGCGCCAGCGCAAGCGCTGCGCGGCGCGCAGATCCTCTTCGTTGCGGGCCCACACGGCCTCCAGGCGCACACCGGCGCTGCCGGGAAGGGTGGGGGCCAGGGGCGCAGGTCGAGCAAAGGCATGCGATCCGAAGGCGTGGCGATCAGGGGCGGTGGCAAGCGTCATGCCAGGATGTTCGAGTGCTTTCGTGACCGGGACACGAACGCTGCATGACGATTTCATGGCGATGCCGACGAGGGTGCGCGCACCTGCACTTCGTCTGCCCCCCAGCAGACCCCGGCCGCTCTGGTCGAGCCGCTCATCGAGCGCGCAAGCAGCAGGCGAGCGGACCCGTCGGGAATCGGTTTGCGCCGCTCCGGGCTCCATAGAATGTGCCGGTCACCAGGAATTGCCATGCAGACGAACACCATGCCCAAGGTCCCCGTTTACAACTTCCGACGGCTGGAAGGGCTTCGAGAGCGCGCCGCTGGCCGACTTCAAGGCCACGCGCGAGCAGATCCGCAACGTCTACCAGGGGCTGCTGATCGAGAGCACCAAGGAGCTGGTACCAGTCGATGCGCTGGACAGTTCGGGGCGCTATCGCCGTGTCGCCACCGGCTGGGGCCAGCTAGGCTAGTAGTCCGTTTCACCAAAACCACTACATGAAACCGCGTCTTTTTCCGCCATGCGTCGTTGCAGCCCCTTGCCGCACTGCCAGTGCGGCTGCGGGTCTGCGCCTAGCCCTACCTTCGCAGCGCGGCAAGGTCGATCAGC
>JACZKT010000386.1 GCA_014859905.1 Rubrivivax sp. | reverse complement strand
GACAGCTTGCGTACGATCGGGTTGGCGCAGATCTCGCCGCCGATGGCCTTGGCCGAGCCGGTAACGACGTTGAATACGCCGCGGGGCAGGCCAGCGCGCCCGGCGAGTTCGGCCAGCGCGAGCGCCGAGAACGGCGTCTGACTGGCTGGTTTGACCACCATCGTGCAGCCAGCAGCCAGCGCCGCGCCGGCCTTGCGCGTGATCATCGCGGACGGGAAGTTCCAGGGGGTGATGGCCGCGCACACGCCGACCGGTTCGCGGGTCACCAGGATGCGCCGGTCGGCGACATTCGGCGGCACGATCTCGCCGTACGCGCGCTTGCCTTCCTCGGCGAACCATTCGAGATACCCGGCAGCGTAGGCGATTTCGCCCTTGGCCTCGGCGAGCGGCTTGCCCTGCTCGGAGGTCATGATCAATGCCAGGTCGTCGGCGTTGGCCAGCATCAGGTCGTTCAGCCGGCGCAGCGTTGCGCCGCGCTCCTTGGCCGACACGTCGCGCCAGGCGCGTTGCGCCACGTCGGCGGCGGCGATCGCACGGGCGGTCTCGGCCGCGCCGCACAGCGGCACGGTGCCGAGCTGTTCGCCGTTGGCGGGGTTGGTGACGGCGATCGTCTTGCCGTCGTCGGCATCCACCCACTCGCCGGCTATGTAGGCCTGCTGCTTGAACAGGCCCGGATCCTTCAGTTTCAACATCGCGCAACCCTCCATCATGATTCGAGCGCCTGGGCAAGGATCGCCAGGCCCTCTTCGAACACCGCATCCTCGATCGTCAGCGGAAACAGGAACCGGATCACGTTGCCGTGCACGCCGCAGGTCAGCAGCAGCAGGCCGGCGTCCTGCGCGCGCTTCTGCACGCGCCTGGCGAAGTCGGCGTCGGGCGTGCCGTCGGCGGCAGCGAACTCGACGGCGACCATCGAACCCAGGCCGCGCACGTCGGAAATCGCCGCACACCTGGCGCGCAGCGCATCGAGCCGCGACCTGAGCGAGCGGCCCAGGCGTTCGGCGCGCTCGCACAGGCGCTCGTCCTCGATCACGTCGAGCACCGCGTGTGCCGAAGCGATCGCCAGCGCATTCGCGGCATAGGTGCCGCCCAGGCCACCGGGGCCCGGCGCGTCCATGATCTCGGCACGCCCGCACACCGCCGACAGCGGCACGCCGCCGGCCAGGCTCTTGGCCATCGTCATCAGGTCGGGCAGCACGTCGTGGTGCTGCATCGCGAACATCTTGCCGGTGCGGGCGAAGCCGGTCTGGATCTCGTCGGCGATCAACACGATGCCATGCTGGTCGCAGATGGCGCGCAGCGCACGCATGAACTCCGGCGGCACGACGTAGAAGCCGCCCTCGCCCTGGATCGGCTCGACGATGATCGCGGCCACCTGCGTCGGCTCGATGTCGGCCTTGAACAGCTGCTGGATCGCCTGCAACGAGTCGTCGACCGTCACGCCGTGCAATGCCACCGGCGCCGGGACGTGGAAGATGCTGCCCGGGAACGGCCCGAATCCGATCTTGTAGGGCGTGACCTTGCCGGTCAGCGCCATGCCCATGTAGGTGCGGCCGTGGAACGCGCCGGCCAGCGCGATCACGCCCGGGCGGCGGGTGTGGGCACGGGCGATCTTGATCGCGTTCTCGACCGCCTCGACACCGGTGGTGAAGAACGCCGTCTTCTTGGCGTGCGTCCCGGGCGTCAGTGCGTTCAGGCGCTCGGCCAGCGCGACCACGCTCTCGTAGGGCACCACCTGGTACGCCGTATGAGTGAAGTGATCCAGCTGATGGCGGATCGCCTCCACGATGCGGGGGTGGCGATGCCCGGTGTTCAGCACCGCGATGCCGGCGCAGAAGTCGATGTAGCGCCTGCCTTCGACGTCCCACAGTTCGGCGTTCAGCGCACGCTCGGCGTAGATCGGGAAGCCGATGCCCACGCCCCGCGGCGTGGCCGCCTGCCGACGCGCATCGATGCCGGCGTTGGTGGACTTTGCTGCGGCCGCGGCGACGCGGGCAGATTCAGTCTCGGTGATGGTGTTCATGGGGTCCTCACGAACGGGCCCGGCGGGGCCCGAGAAAGCTTGACACAAGCCGCAGTCTATGAGCAACTTGGCTCTATCTGTGGAACCAAGACTGAGCGATTTCGTAGAACCAATGCGAGTCCGGGAATGATCATGTCGAAGCCCTCTGGTCAACGCCTGCAAGCCGCCGCCCTGCCCGACTTCGTGCTGCGCCAGTTCGATCGGCACAGCAGCGAGCACGACCATCGCCAGCTGTACCGGATCCTGCAGACCGGCATCCGCGAATCGGTGCTGCCGGCGGGCCTGAAGCTGCTGCCGACACGGGTCCTGGCGCAGGTGCTGGGCATCGCCCGCAACACCGTCGTGCACGTGTACGAGCAACTCGCGCTCGAAGGCTACGTGCAGGCCGACGTCGGCCGCGGCACTTTCGTCGCGGCGGCGGGGCCCCGACTCGTCGACCGGGCCCGCAGAACGCCCGGCACCGCAGCGCCGATGCGTCGCGTCTGGCTGTCGCAGCGTGGCAACCGCCTGGTCCAGGAGGCCGGCGCCAGCCAGCTGCAATGGGGTGCGTTCACGCCGGGCGTGCCCGAGGTGCGCATGTTCCCGGCGCAAGTCTGGACGCGCCTGCAGGCGCGGGCGTGGCGCGCCGCCACACCGCAGCAGCTGAGCTACGCCACCGGCCCCGGCGACGCTGACTTGCGCGCCGCGGTGACCGACTACCTGCAAGGCACGCGCGGCGTCGTCTGCACGCCCGAGCAGGTGGTCATCACCAGTGGCACGCAGCAGTCGCTGCAGCTCGTCGCGCAATTGCTCGCGGACCCGGGTGACGCGGTCTGGCTCGAAGACCCGGGATACTGGGGCGCGCGCAGCGTCTTCCGTGCCATGGGGCTGCATCTCGAGCCGGTGGGCGTCGACGGCGAGGGCCTCGCGCCCACGCCCGAGCAACTGCAAAGGCCACCGCGCGCCATGTTCGTTTCACCTTCGCACCAGTACCCGACCGGTGCGCTGATGAGCCATGGCCGGCGCCGGCAGTTGCTCGAGTACGCGGCGGTGCACGGCGTCTGGGTGATCGAGGACGACTACGACAGCGAGTTCCGTTACGGCGCCCGGCCGCTGCCCGCATTGCAGGGACTGGATGAACAGGGCCGCGTGGTCTATCTCGGTACGTTCTCGAAAACGTTGTTCCCGGCCATGCGGCTGGCCTACCTGGTGCTGCCACCGGATCTGGTCGACAGCTTTGCGCGCGCACTCAACGAGCTCTTCCGTGAAGGCCAGCCGCTGCAGCAGGCCGTGCTCGCGCGCTTCCTGGCCGAGGGCCACTACGCGAGCCACATCCGCCGCATGCGTGCGGTCTACGGTGCGCGGCACGATGCGCTCATACACGCCATCGACCGGCACTTCGGCAGCCGGCTGCCGGTGATCGGCGGCGACGCCGGGCTGCACCTGGTGCTCGGGCTGCCCAGGGATGTCGACGACCAGGCCCTGGCGCAGCAGGTCCTGCGCGCGGGCGTGGCGACGCGGCCGCTGTCCCTGTACCACCTGGTCCAGCCGGCTTCCTCCAAGGGCCTGCTGCTGGGCTACGGTGCGGTGCGCGAGGAGGAGATCGCGAGCAACTTCGCCTTGCTGGCCAAGGCAGTGCAGGGCTTGCTCTGAGCACCAGGGGACAACGACAACCCGATGGCCGGCACGCCCAGCGTTGATGTCCGCCAGCCTGCTGGCGCGCCGCCGGCATGAACAGCCGCGAGTGCGCTCGGAATTGCCTGCGCCAGCGCGGGCGGGTGCTGCCGATGCATCCATGCTCTGGCAACATATCGCTGTTGCGCGCACAGTGAAGACGAGAAGGCCGAGACAGACATCATGAATGCCCACTCCTTGACCCCGCTGAACGCGCAACAGCTTCTCGACGCGGTGAGTCTGCAGCGCGAAGAGGCGATGGCGCTCCTGTGCGAACTCGTAGCGCAGCCATCACTGCTCGGGGCCGAGAAGCCAGCGCAGGACCTGATGCGCCGCGAGTTCGAGCGCAGTGGCTTGCGCGTCCACGAATTCGCCATCGATGAGCAGAAGATCCGTGACCATCCCGGCTATTCACCTTCGATCATCTCGTACGAAGGGCGGCACAACATCGTCGGTATTCATGAGCCGGCCGGCCCGGTGCGCGGCAAGTCGCTGATCCTCAACGGCCACATCGACGTGGTGCCGGTGGGCACCGAGCGGCTATGGACCCGGCCACCCTTCGAGCCTTGGGTCGAAGGCGATCGACTCCATGGCCGCGGTGCGGCCGACATGAAGGCCGGCATCGTCGCCTACACGATGGCATTCCGTGTCCTGCAGCGCTTGGGCTACGAGCCGGCAGCGAAGCTGTATCTGCAATCGGTCGTGGAGGAAGAGTGCACTGGCAATGGGGCACTGGCCTGCCTGCTGGAGGGCTACACGGCCGACGCTGCGCTGATTCCCGAGCCGCTCGGGCTGATGACGGCACAGATGGGCGTGATGTGGCTCACGATCGACGTCTTTGGCAGGCCGGTCCACGCCGCCCAGGCCCACACTGGCGTGGCGGCGATTGCGTTTGCCAACTACCTGGTGGATGAGTTGCGGAAACTGGAGACGGCCTGGAACATGCCGGCCGCACGCCATCCGCATTACTGCGAGCACGAGCACCCCATCAACTTCAACCTCGGGCGCATTGCCGGCGGTGAGTGGACCTCATCGGTGCCGACGCACTGCCGGGTCGACATGCGTCTGGGCTTCTATCCCGGCATCAAGCCAGCCCAGGTGCGCGAGCAGGTCGAAGCGCTGCTCGAGGCGGCTCACGATGCCCATCCGCATCGCCAGAGCGTGATCTACGAGGTCAGCTACCAGGGCTTCCAGGCCGAGGGGCTGATCGTCGACATGCAGCAGCCGTCGATGCAGCAATTGCTGCAATGCCACCAAGACGTCGTCGGCCAGAAGGCAGTTCTGCGGGCTTCGACCGCAACGACCGATGTGCGGTTCTTTCACTTGTACGGCAGCATTCCGTCGACCTGCTACGGCCCGCAAGGTGCCAACATTCACGGCATCGACGAGTGGGTGTCGATCGCCAGCATGCAGGAGGTCACCGCCGTGCTCGCCCTGTTCATCGCGCGCTGGTGTGGCTTGAATCGCATCGAAGGCTGAGTCCGCGGCGGCGCAGACAGTTCACCCGCTCACGGCCTCACGGCCTGTTTCCAGACACGGCATGCAGGAATTCGAGCACCAGGCGGCGTGCATCCGCATTCCACATCAGGTCGTGATGGAACGCGGCAGGATGCGGTGGGCGAAACACGACCGAGCGCCGCAGCGCGGAGGGTGCGGTCATGAAAGCGCCGCAATCGCCACGCAGGACCGGCTGCTGAAACCAGGGGTCGTTCTCCGCACTCAGCGCCAGCACCGGCTCGGTGGGCGGCGCCTGCAGCCCGCGGTATTCCGGCCAGCCCGCATGGCAGGTCCAGCCTTCGATGATCCTGCCTGCCACGGCCTCGCCCCGGTAGGTGGCGGTGGTGATGCCGCCTTCGCTCAAACCCATCAGGAAGATCTTCGACAGGTCCACCGAAGGCAGGGCCTTCACCTGCTTGAGCGCATGGTCGGCTTCGGCGTGGCGCCAGGCAAGCACTTCGCGGTGCAGGCCACCCAGGTGCCGCGACACATCGCAGCTCACGGGCTTGTTCATGCGCGCAAAGCTGTCGGGAACGAAGACGAGGTAGCCTTCTGCAGCCAGCATGTCGGCGGTTCTTACGCTCAGCGCATTGACACCGCTGCAGCCGTGCAGGTAGACGACCGTGCCGCGAAACGCGGAGCGCTGCAAGCTGCCCAGCTGCGGCCAGGCCTGTGCAATGCGGACGACCTGCAGCGAGCCGTCCAGCCTGAAATGAGCCCAGCCCTGCTCGAACGTGCGCGCGACTTCACGATCCGCGTCCGCTCGTGCGGCCACGGTGAGCCCGCATGCGAGCAGCGCCACCAGCAAGATGCGACTGACCGTGCTCACGGTCGGCGCTCCGGCAGTAGCAGCGGGCCCAGTGCCCGCAAGGCGTCGGACTCGCGCCGTGCCGGGTCGTGGCACGGCCAGCGGATCTCGGTGTCGCGAAACGACTTCAGCATCTGGCCGAGTCCCTTGATACCGTGCGTGCGGGCGCGGCGCACGTGTTCGAGATCGATGGTGAGGGGGATGACCTCGGTCTGCTCGCCGGCACGGTGCAGCACTTCACCTTCGGGGCCGACCACGATCGAAAGGCCGTTGCCGAGGGCTCCGGCGTTGTTGATGTCGATGAAGTAGCACTGGTTCGCGATCGCGTTGGCCTGGGCCAGCACCAGTTCCTGCCCACGGTCGGTCGTGCCCGTCATCGTCGGGTGCAGGATGACCTCGGCACCGCTCCAGGCCAGGCAGCGCGCGACCTCCGGAAACCACTGGTCGTAGCAGATCGAGACGCCGAAGCGCCCGACATCGGGCACGTCGAACACCGTGACCTCGGTGCCATGGGCCACCCCGGCTTCGTAGGGCAGGAACGGGAACATCTTCCGGTATCGAGCAACGACGCGACCTTGCGGGTCGATCACCGGCGCGGTGTTGTAGATGCGGCCGTCGTGCCGCTCGTACAACGATCCCGGAACGAGCCAGATGCCGTGGCGTCGCGCCAAGGCCTGAAAGCGCTGCTCGGTGGGACCGGGCAGCTCCTCGGCATGGGCGAGCGCCGGTCCGAAGCTCGCCAGCTCGGGCAGCAGCACCATCTGGATCCATGGGAAACGCGACATCGCCGCCGCGACCTCGCGCTCGATGCGGTCACGGTTGTCAGCGTTGGGCAGGGCCAGTTGCAGCCCGGCGATGGCGAAGGGGGTCATGCGGCGCAGCCGGCCTCACCGGCGATGGTGGCGTGCAGCGCCTGGCTGTATGGGTGATCGGGCCGGTCGTAGAACTTGCGCGCAGTCGCGACCTCGACGAACGCGCCGCTGCGCATGACCGCAATGCGCCGGGACACGTAGCGCGTCGCGGCGAGGTCGTGCGAAATGAACATCGCGGCGAAGCCGTGCTGGGCCTGCAGGCGGCGGATCAGGTTGAGGATCTGGCTCTGCACCGACACGTCCAGCGCGCTGACGGCTTCGTCGAAGACCACGAATCGAGGCTGCGTGATGAGGGCGCGGGCGATCGCCATGCGCTGTCGTTGTCCGCCCGAGAGTTCCCCTGGGAATCGGTCTGCCAGGGCATCGTCCAGGCCGACCTCGGCCAGCATGGCCTGAACGCGCCGGCGCCTTCCTTCGCGATCGCGCAGGCCCTGCACGAGCAGCGGTTCGGCGATCGAGGTGCCGCACTTCAGACGCGGGTTCAATGCCCACTCGGGGTGCTGGAAAACCACCGACAGCGCCCCCTGGCGGCGCACGCGCGGATCGAACGGCTGGCCTTCGAAGAGCAGGCTGCCGTGCGAAGGCGCGATCAGACCCAGCGCGACGCGCGCCAGGGTCGTCTTGCCGGATCCCGATTCGCCGACCAGGCCCAGGGTCTCGCCGCGCGCGATCGTCAGGTCGACGTGCGTGACTGCAGCCACCGCCACCTGCCTGCCGAGCAGGCCCTTGCGGTAGGTCACGCCGACATTGCGCATCTCGAGGGTGGGCGTCTGCTCGTTCATGCCAGCGTAACCGAGCTCGGCCTCGTGCGCACCAGGCCCTCGGCAGCGAAGTGACAGGTGACCACACAGCCGTCGACATCCTGCGCCGCCGGCCTCTCCTGCCGGCAACGAGCCTGGGCAAACTCGCAGCGTTCGGCGAATGCGCAGTTGCGCGATTCGCTGCGCAGGACGGGCGGAACGCCGGGGATGGGTTCCAGCACGCCGTCGGGCCCCTCGTTGCCTGCAGCAGCCTTGATCAGGGCGCGTGTGTAGGGGTGACGCGGGTCGCGGAAGACACGTCGGCTGGGCCCGGATTCGATGACGCGCCCGCCGTACATCACCAGCAGCCGGTCGCACCGGTTCGCCACCATGCGCAGGTCGTGGCTCAGGATGACCAGGCTCGCGCCGGTGCTGTCGCGCAGCGAGGCCAGCAGGTCCAGGATCACGCCCTGGATCGATGCGTCGAGCGACGCCGTCGGTTCGTCCGCGATCAACACCGCCGGGTTGCGCGCGATGGCCAGCGCAATGACCACGCGCTGCGCCATGCCGCCCGACAACTCGTGCGGGAAACTGCCCGCCGCGCGCGCCGGGTCGGGCAGTCCGACGCGGCCGAGCAGCGCTTCGATGTCGGCCATGCCGGGCCTGCCGCCGATGGCCAGCGCGACCTGCCCGCCTACGCGCATCGTCGGGTCCAGTGCCGACATCGGATTCTGGTAGACAAAGCCCAGGCGGTCGCGGCGGACCTGCCGCAGCTCGGTCGCGGTGCACGACAGGATAGCCTGCCCGCCGATGCGGATGTCCCCGCGGACGAAGCGCGCGTTGGGTGCCAGCAGTCTGCCGATCGCCATGCCCAGCGTGGATTTTCCGGAACCGCTCTCACCAACGATGCCAACGCGCTCGCCCGGCGCGATCGTGAGGTCGACACCGTCCACCGCGAAGACGTCACCGGCCTCCATGCGGTACGAAACCACCAGGTCGCTGACCGTGACGACGGCGCTCATGGGGAACTCATGTCAACGGCCGCCCGCGCAGCGGTTCGAGAGCGTTGCGGATCGCATCGCCGAGCAGGTTCACCGACATGATGGCCAGCGCCAGCACCAGCCCCGGCACCAGGACCAGCCAGGGCGAGATCGTCAGGTAGACGCTGCCCAGTCGCAGCAGCGAGCCCAGCGACGCATGGGGCGGTTGCACCCCCAGACCGAGGAAACTCAAGCCGCTTTCGATCAGCATGCCGATCGACAGCGCGTAGGTCAGCTGCACGATCGCGGCCCCCAGCACGTTGGGCAGCAGGTGCACCCACAACACGCGCCAGGTCGAGGCACCCGACACCACCGCCGCGAGGACGAACTCGCGTTCGGCGAACGACAGCGTCACCGCGCGGACGACGCGGATGAACAGCGGCAGCGTGGCGGTGGAGATGACGACGACGGCCGAAGTGTTTCCCGGGCCCAGCACGGCCGCGGCCAGCAGACCGAACAACAGCGCCGGGAACGCGAACAGCACGTCGGCGATGCGCGCGATGACCCCGTCGGCAAAACCGCGGAGGTATCCGGCGGCCATGCCGAGCAGCGTGCCGATGACCGCGGTGATCGTCACCGCCACCGACGACAGCAGGAAGGTCACGCCGATGCCCTCGACCACGCGCGGCAGGACGTTGCGGCCCAGCTCGTCGTTGCCCATCGGGAAAGCCAGACTCGGCGCTCCGAGACGTGGCCCCACGCCGATCTCGGTCGGGTCACCCAGCGGCAGGAAGGGTCCGACCGCGCCGAGGAACAGCAGCACGGCCAACAGCACCAGGCCGATCGACCCCAGTCGGTCGAAGCGCACGCCACGGGGCAAGGTCGTCGAGCCCCGGCGCCTCATGTCCTGGTCCTCTTCGACCCGATGCGCGGATCGATGGCGGCATAGGCGACGTCGGCCAGCATGTTCATCGCCACGAAAACGAAGGCCGCGAGCAGCACCCCGGCCTGCACGACGGCGTAGTCGCGCCCCTCGAGCGAACTGAAGATGTAGTAGCCGACGCCCGGAATCGAGAACAGGATCTCGGCGATGACCGCACCACCCATCAGGAAGCCGAAATAGGTGGCTGCCACGGTGACGATCGGAATCGCCGCGTTGCGCAGGACATGGTGGCGCACGATCGACAGCGGCTCCTGGCCGCGGCCGACGGCCGCCAGCACGTGCCCTTCGGTCATCGTGCGCAGCACGGCGTCGCGTGTCGTGCGCAGGATCAGTGCGATGCCGAAGACGCTCAGAGACGCCGTCGGCAGGATCATGGTCTTCAGATTCGCCCACAGGTCTTCACCCAGCGGAACGAAACCGCCGACCTTCAGGCCCAGCGACCAGCGCGAGAAGACGAAGATCAGGGCGCTGCCGAGCACGAACTCGGGCACGCTGGCGCCGAGCGCGCCGATCAGACGCCCGAACCCGGCCCGGTGCGAGCGGTTGCCCTCGGCCACGCCGCTCCAGACACCGAGCGGAAAGCCGATGCCCAGCGCGAACGCGAGCGTCAGCAGCGCCACCTCGGCCGTGACCGGCGCGCGGCGCAGGAATTCATCGATGACCGGCTGGCGCGTGATCATCGAAGTCCCGAAGTCGCCCTGGACGAGGGCGACGAGCCACTTGCCGAACTGGACTGCGATCGATTCGTCGAGCCCGTACTTCGTCGCGATGATCGCGCGCGCCTCCGCGGTCGCAAAGGGCCCGAGCAGCACTTCGGCAAAGCCGCCGGGGATCAGCCGCAGCGACACGAACACCAGCAGCGAGACGCCGAACATCGTCAGCGCGGCGATCAGCAGACGCGGAATCAGGAAGGTGATCAGCCGCATGGGGCCTGTGCGTGCGGGGAACCGCCCGCGGGCGGGCGAGCCGGGGTTCGATGGGTCAACGCTTGGAGGCGAATTCGGCGACGTACTGGTAGGTGCTGGACGAACCCGACACGGGGTCCAGGCGAATTTCCATCGCGTCGTTGCGGTGGACGATGAAGTCGACCTTGCTGACCAGCGCCAGGATGTTCGCACCGTCGTCGATCATGCGGCAGATCTCGGCCAGTTGCGCGTCGCGAACGGCCCCGTCGGCCGCGCCGCGAAGCTGTTCGAGCGCATCGGCCAGCGCCGGCACGTACTCGTGGAACACCGTGTTCCAGACTGCGAACTTCGGGTTCCACCAGGCGACGACCATCGCCGGGTCGCTGTAGCCGGCCAGCCAGGACAACGCGGCGTCGAACTCACCCTTGGTGAACACCTTGTTCAGATATTCGGCCACCGGCATCTGCTGGATCTTGACGTTGATGCCCACCTGCTTGAGGTTCTGCTGGATCACTTGGGCCATGCGCGCATAGATCGGATCGCCCGAGCTGGCGATGAGTTCGACGTCCACGCTGCCTTTGCCGGTGGCGGCGATCAGCTTGCGGGCCTTGTCGAGGCGCTCGGGGCGCGGCAGCCTGTAGGTGTCGACGTCCTTGCACGCAGCCTTGCCGAAGGCGCCGGGCACGGGATAGTCCGGACGCGCAGCGCCTGCGAACACGATGTTGGCGAGCGCATCGCGGTCGATTGCCAGATTGGCAGCCTGGCGCACGCGCTTGTCCTTGAAGGCGGACTTGTCGGACAGTGCATTGAGGTCCATGCGGAAGTAGTTGGTCGTGTTCTGCGACGTCACCGTCAGCTTGCCGTCACCTGCGACGAGGCGGCCGATGTCCGGATTGGCGAACGATGAGTAGTCGATGCGGCCGTCGCGCAGCGCGGCCACGCGCGCTGCTTCGTCTGGAATGATCAGCACGTTCAGCGTGTCGACCTTCGGGTAGCCTCTGCGCCAGTAGTGCGGGTTGCGCACCAGGGTCCAGCTCTCCTTCGGCTTGTAGGCGCTGACCATGAACGGCCCTGAGCCCATCAACTGTCTGGTCGGGTCGTAACTTCCGTCCCTGAACTCCTTCATCGGGATGATCGCCGCGGTGATGTGCGCCAGCGCCGCGAGGAAAGCCGTGTGCGGTTTGTCGAGTTCGAAGCGCACGGTGCGCTCATCGACCGGCGTCATCGACTTGATGACACCGAGCTGGCGCGACCAGTACGATGCGATGCGGTTGCTGGCCTTCTTCTTCTCCTCGTCCGTTTTGGCCGCAGCGACGCCGGCGGGGTTCATCTCGACACCGGTGATCCGCTGCATGCTGCCGATCACGTCCGATGCCACCACCGGCCGGCCGTTGGACCACTTGGCGTCCCTGCGCAGGGTCAGTGTGTAGCTGGTCGGCGAGTCCTGCTGCCACGACTCGGCCAGTCCCGGCCGCAGCTTCAGGTCCTTGTCGGTGGTCAGCAGGGTCTCGTAGACCATCTGATACATGACCCACGAGGCAACGGTGCCGGCGATGTGCACGTCCATGGTGTCGAGATCGCCACCCGTGCCCCAGGACAGGCTCTTCTGTGCCTGCGCGGCACCAGGGGCGCACAGCACGGCCGCGACAGCCACTGCAGCACTGAGCCCGGCCCTGCGGCCGCGCGCCATCCAGGAGTTGTTCATGATGGAGTTCCTTCGGTGGTTGAGGCAAACGCCGGCTGCGAGAGGCGGCGTCGAACAGGCCAAGCCATTCTGGTAGCAGGATTTCAGGATGTCAATTGCTGTTAGTTGGAATAACATTCACCCGCGCCTCAGGAACCCCCTGCGATCGATCGCGCGCGGCAGCGCCCAGGAGAGCCCCATGCTGACATTCGACGAATACCGCCGCCGCGACGCCGTCGGTCTGGCCGAGCTGGTCGCGCACGGTCAGGTCACCGCTGCCGAGTTGCTCGGCATCGCCATCGCCCGCAGCGAGGCGGTCGATCCAAAGATCAATGCCTTGAGCCAGCGCCACTGGGACGAGGCACATCACGCCATCGAGACGGGCTTGCCCGACGGCCCGCTGAAGGGCGTGCCGTTCCTGCTGAAGGACGTGTCGGTGCAGATGGCCGGCACCGTCACCAGCAACTGCAGCAAGCTGTATGCCGACCACCTTTCGACGCAGGATTCGACACTGGTCGAACGCTACAAGCGCTGCGGCCTGGTGATCTTCGGCAAGACCAACACGCCGGAGATGGGTCTGGCGGCGTCGACCGAGACCGCGCTCCATGGCGTCACGCGCAATCCCTGGAACCTGGCGCGCACGCCAGGCGGATCGTCGGGGGGTGCCGGTGCGGCGGTGGCATCGGGCATCGTTCCCGCAGCGCAGGGCAGCGACGGCGGTGGGTCGATCCGCATCCCGGCTTCATGCTGCGGTCTGTTCGGGCTCAAGCCCACGCGTGGCCGAGTTCCGCTCGGACCGATGGTCGGCGAGGGCTGGGGCGGCATGAGCGCGGTGCACGTGCTGACCCGCAGCGTGCGCGACAGCGCCGTGCTGCTGGACGCCACGCAGGGGGCGGCGCCTGGCGATCCCTATGCCGC
>JACZKT010000385.1 GCA_014859905.1 Rubrivivax sp. | reverse complement strand
GACGGGCACGTCGGCGGCGTCGTGGGCGGGGAGCAGCGTCAGCAATCGCGGCGCGCTGGTGTCGGTACCGGGCGAGAGTTCGGCGATCGTGCGCACGGCGTCGGCGAACTCGAAGCGCTCCACGCCGCTGACGCGGTCGCTGCCGCTGGCGCCGCCGCTGACCATGACCACGCCGACGCCGACGGTGATGGTGTAGGCCGCGAAGGGGCCGTCGAAGACGGCCGTGTCGTTGTTGCCTTCGCCGCCGTCCAGCGTGTCGTCGCCCGGGCCGCCGATCAGCACGTCGTCGCCGCCGCCGCCCGAGAGTTCGTCGTTGCCGCCCCGACCTTCGAGCCGGTTGCCGGCGTCGTTGCCGGTGAGCACGTCGTTGGCGCCACCACCGATGGCGTTTTCGATCAACGCCGTGTAGGCGATGGCGATGTTGTTCGTCATGCTGTTGGCCGACGAGTAGGCGCCCGGCCGCAGGTCGATGCGGCTGACGGTGGCCCAGCCGCTGAGGTCGAGCGTGTCCGCGCCGCCCGAATCGAAGATCGTGAGGATCGGGTTGAGGTTGCGCGCGAAGTCGTAGAGCTGCGCCAGGCTGCCGCCGACGGTGCCGCCGAAGCCGTACACGGTGTCTTCCAGGCGCGTCGTGGCCGAGGTGCCGTAGATGGCCTGGATGGCCAGCGCGTCGTTGACCATCGGCGTCTGCGCCGACCAGGTGCGGCCGCCGGCGTCCGTCCAGTCGGCCTGCATGATCTCGGCCGAGTAGCTGCTCGCGGCGTAGCGTGGCCCGAAGTACGACATGACCGACAACACGACGCTGTCCTGGAACGACGACGGCGACCAGTTGCCGTTGCCGTTGTAGTCGCCCATGTGGCGCAGGCCGATCGAGTGCCCGATCTCGTGGAGGTAGGTGTAGAAGCCGTAGTCGCCGACGTAGGTGTTGACCAGTTCGGCGTGGTTGGCGTTGAAGTAGATGCTGCCGATCGCCGGGTAGTAGGCGTGCGCGTAGCCGATGTTGGTGTTGGTGTAGCCGAACTCGAGGTCGGTGCTGCCCACGGCACCGGCGGCGAAGGCCTGTGGGATGAGGTCGTCCCAGGCCGCCAGCGCCAGCAGCATCAGGTTCTGCTGGCTGGCGTTGGTGGCGCGAAAGCCCGTCGCCTCGCCTTGCGAATAGATGCCGCCGCTGTCGCCTGGAAAGGCGTAGCTGATGGTGCTGCTGTCCCAGCGGGTGCCGGCGTGCATCTGGTCAAAAACCTGGTCCAGTGTCCAGTTGGCGATGGCCATGGGGTCCCCTGTGCGGTTGTGGCGGCAGCTGTGGTCGCCGGTGCGGTCGACGGCACTCGCCCGGGCTGGCGGATCGTAGGCCGAAGAAATTGCCGTTGCGTGGTGATTTCCCCGTGCTCAGGCCGCCTTGCGTCCGAACTCCGGATCGATGCGCAGCAGCGCCGCGGCGGCAAACGAAGGCAGCGTGGCCACGCAGGCCCAGATGAAGAAGTTCGTGTAACCCAGCTGCTCCTGCAGCCAGCCGGCGCCCATGCCGGGCAGCATCATGCCCAGCGCCATGAAACCGGTGCACAGCGCGTAGTGCGCGGTCTTGTGCGCGCTGGCGCCGCCGGCGCCGTCGCTGCCGGGCTGGCCGTCATGGCCACCGGCGACCATCAGCATGTAGACCATGTAGGCGGTGAAACCCAGGCCGTAGCCGAACTGCTCGACCGCCACCGCCGCGCTGACCAGCGCCAGGCTGTCGGGCTGCCACAGCGCCAGCGCCACGAACACCGTGTTGGGCAGGTGCATGCACAGCACCAGCGGCCACAACAGCCGGCGCAGGCCGCAGCGCGAGATCAGCCAGCCGCCGAGCAGCCCGCCGACCGTCAGCGCCGCCACCCCCACGGTGCCGTAGGCGACGCCCACGTCCTGCGTGCGCAGCCCCAGGCCGCCGGCCGCGCGCGGGTCGAGCATGAACGGCGTCACTAGCTTGAGCAACTGCGCTTCGGCAAACCGGTACAGCAGCAGGAAGGTCAGCAGGCGAGCGATCTCGGGCTTGCGAAAGAAGGCCTTGAAGACGGCCAGGAAGTCGGCCCGGAAATGCGCCGAGCGCGGCGCCGGTACATCGCTCGCGGGGCGCGGCAGCACCCACAGGTGATACAGCCCGGCCACCGCAAACAGCGCCGCCAGCAGCCAGAACACCGCGCTCCACGCCGCCACCGGCTGCCCGCTGCGCTCCTGCAGCCAGCCGGCCAGGTAGACCAGCCCGCCCTGGCCGGCGATCATCGACAAGCGGTAGAAGGTGCTGCGCACGCCCACGAAAGCGGTCTGCCCACGCTGCGGCAGGGCCAGCATGTAGAAGCCGTCGGCGGCGATGTCGTGGGTGGCCGAGGCGAAGGCCATCAGCCACAGCACGGCCAGCGTCATCTGCAGGAACTTCGGGCCCGGCAGCGCCAGCGCCACCATCGCCAGCGCCGCGCCCACGCTGAACTGCAGCGCCACGATCCAGCGCCGCTTGCTGCCGAGCAGGTCGACCAGCGGGCTCCACAGCGGCTTGATCACCCACGGCAGGTAGAGCCAGCTCGTGTACAGCGCGATCTCGGTGTTGGACACGCCGAGGTTCTTGTACATGACCACGCTCAGCGTCATCACCACCACGTAGGGCAGCCCCTGGCCGAAGTACAGCGTGGGGATCCAGCGCCAGGGGCGGGCGGCGTTCATGGGTCGGTGGCGGCGGGTGCAGCACAAGGCAAGGCGCGATGTTCACACGGAAGGGCATCACGACAAGCCGCATCGATGGGCGCTGGCCGCGGCAGTGGCGCCCGGGGCGCGAAGCCACGAACCCGTGACGGCGAAGGCTCTGCATGCCACCGTGCGTCGCGCCGCCACCACGGATCAGCCACCGTTTCGAGCCGGCAAGCCTTGGTCATTGGTAATCCCGAATGGGCCGCCCGGTGCGGCGCTGCAACACTTTGCGTTTGCCCCCGCCGCCGCGCGGATCACCCTCGAGGAGCTGTCTTGAAAAGAATGAAGATCCTGGTCGGCAGCCTGGCGCTGCTCGGCATGGCCACCCATGCGCTGGCGCAGGTGGGCGAGCAGCGCGTCACGATCACCGGCTCGAGCATCAAGCGCATCGCCACCGAAGGTGCGCTGCCGGTGCAGGTGATCAGCCGCGCCGAACTCGAGCGCGAGGGCGTGACGAGCGCCGAACAGGTGATCATGATGCTGTCCACCAACGGCAACGGCCTCGACAACCTGGCCAGCAACGCCGACGTCGTGGGCGGCGCGCAGCGCGGCAACAACGGTGCCAGCTCGGCCAACCTGCGCGGCCAGGGTGCCAATGCGACGCTGGTCCTGCTCAACGGCCGGCGCGTTGCCGCGCACGGCCTGAACGGCGGCGTCGTCGACCTCAACCAGATTCCAATGAGCGCCATCGAGCGCATCGAAGTCCTGAAGGACGGCGCCAGCGCGATCTACGGCACCGACGCCGTCGGCGGTGTCATCAATTTCATCCTGCGCACCAACTTCACCGGTCTGCGCGCGCAGGCCGTGGCCGACGTCACCGAAGCGGGTGGCGGCAACATCTTCCGCGGCTCGCTGGTCGGCGGCTGGGGCGACCTCGACCGCGACGGCTTCAACGTGCTGGCCACCGTGGCCTACAGCGACCACAAGGCGCTCAGAGGCGACCAGCGCGACTTCGTCAACACCTTCCAGCCCAACCGCGGCCTGAGCGTGGACACGCGCGGCACACCGCACGCGACGATCTTCCCGCTCGCCGGCACGCTGTTCCCGAACGCGGCCGCGGCGCCCTTCGTGCCCGGCAGCACGACGGTGCGCGCTTCCGGCGGCCTCAACATGCTGGACCTGCCCGGCGGCGCCGGCTGCGGCTCGATCGACGGCCAGGGGCCGTACGACGAGCTGCTGTGGAACTCGCCGACAGCCGCGCTCGCCTGCGCCTGGGACACCGGCCGCGCCGCCGTGCTGCAGCAGCCGATCACGAACCTGAACTTCGTGCTGCGCGGCACGATGAGATTCGGCGAACACCTGCTGTCTGCCGAAGCCACCGGCTCGCGCGCCGAGTCGGCCAAGCGCTTCTCCAACGCCCAGATCTCGCCCAACACGACGACGCAGCAGCTGCGTTTCCCGCGCAACGCCGATTCGCAGGCGGCCTACGACACCGTGTTCGACGCGCTGCTGGGGGCCTTCCCCGGCCAAGTGCTCGAAACGCAGCGCGGGCAGCCGCTGGCCTACCGTTGGCGCTGCATCGAATGCGGCCCGCGCGAGCTCGAGACCGAGACCGACACGCGGCGCCTGTTCGTCGGCGTCGAGGGCCCGCTGTTCGGCTGGGACTACCGTGCCGGCGTGCTGCAGGCCACCAGCGAGAGCCAGTCGACGCTGGGCAGCGGCTATTACTACCGCGGCACCACCGCCACCGGTGCGCTGGACGGCACGACCGGCCTCATCCCGGCGCTCAACAGCGGCAAGATCAACGTCTTCCTGCAGCCCGGCCAGACGCAGAGCGCGGCCGGCCTGGCCGCGCTGGAAGCCGCCTCGGCGCGTGGCGTCGTGCTGTACGGCGGCAAATTCACGCTGGAGCAGCTCGACGCCTCGGTGTCGGGCCCGGCGTTCAAGCTGCCGGCCGGTGACGCGATGGCCGCGGTCGGCGTGGACCTGCGCACCGAGAAGTACAGGTTCAACGGCGACCAGCGCGATCCCGCGTCGCGGCCGGTCATCCTGCTGGCGCCCTTCGACGACCCCAACGCCTTGTCCGGCGTCGAGCGCGACGTCAAGGCCGTCTACGGCGAGCTGCTGTTGCCGCTGACCAAGACACTGGAAACCACGCTGGCCCTGCGCCGCGACGAGTACGACGGCTTCGGGGCGACGACCAACCCCAAGGTCTCGGGCCGCTGGCGCCCGCTGGACCAGCTGCTGTTCCGCGCCTCGTACGGCACCGGCTTTCGCGTGCCCACGTTCAACCAGCTGTTCAACCCCGCGACCGACGCCGCGTCCGGCGTCGACCGCGTCGACCCCGCGACGTGCCCGACGCTGATCGTCGACCCGACCAAACCCGGCTGCGAAGTGGTGCGCCCCAACACCATCGGTGGCGGCAAGCTCGACCTCGGGCCCGAGGAGGCCAAGATGTGGTCGGCCGGGTTCATCTTCGAACCGACGCCGAAGCTGAGCATCGGCATGGACTGGTGGCGCATCAATCGCGAGGGCACGATCCAGGTGCTCGGCGTGGAGTCGCTGTACCGCAACTACGCCCTGTTCCCCGAGCGTTTCCTGCGCGACGCGAGCGGCACGCTGGAGTTCATCGACAACCGCTGGGTCAACGCCGGCGAGACGCAGACCGAGGGCGTGGAAGTCAGCGTGCGTGGCGGCTTCGACGCCGTGGGCGCGCGCTGGACGGCGGGCATGGACGGCACTTACCTGCTGAAGAAGCGCTCGCGCGTCATCGCCAGCGCGGACTTCGGCCCCAGCGAGATCGGCCGCTTCTCCTTCGCCGGCGACCTCGGCCTGCGCTGGAAGCACAGCGCCTACCTGACCTACAGGCGCGGCGACTGGAGCAGCACGCTGAGCCAGCTCTTCCGCAGCGGCTACAACGACCAGGTGCTGCCGGGCGTGGCCACGAGCCGCGTGACGCCACCGGACTGGAAGCCGAAGGTCGACAGCTACACCACCTACAACCTGTCGGCCACCTACACGGGGATCAAGAATCTCAGCATCACCGGGCTGGTGAAGAACGTGTTCGACCAGGACCCGCCGTTCGCCGTCACCTACGACAGCAACTTCGGCTCGGGCAGCTCATGGGAGCCCCGTGTGGCCGACCCGCGCGGCCGCGCCTACGTGCTGAACCTGGAGTACAAGTTCTTCTGAACTTGCCTTCTGCCGCCTGAGACCGAGGCCTCTCGCGAGGCCTCGGTTCCATAGGCCGGGCCCTACGGTGCCCGGCTGCCGGCTTGAACGTGCGGCATGCGGCATGCGGCATCGGCGTAGCGCGCGGCCGCGGCCCGGCGCCGAGCCCGCAGAATCGCTACATGCCCACCCTCGACTGGCTGAACCGCGACGCCGCCTTCCGCATCGCCGACCAGGTGCCCTACCGCCTGCTCCAGGCCGTCTCCAGCCATGGCGACGGCGATGCGCGCAA
Organism: Rubrivivax sp.; assembly: GCA_014859905.1. Taxonomy (GTDB): domain Bacteria; phylum Pseudomonadota; class Gammaproteobacteria; order Burkholderiales; family Burkholderiaceae_C; genus Rubrivivax. The sequence goes on along the minus strand of JACZKT010000385.1, from coordinate 4,939 downwards.
CCTGCTGGTGCAGGGCGACAACCTGGAAACGCTCAAGACCCTGCTGCCGCTGTACCGGGCGCAGGTGAAGTGCATCTTCATCGACCCGCCGTACAACACCAGGAGCGCCTTCGAGCACTACGACGACGACCTGGAACACAGCCAGTGGCTGAGCATGATGCTGCCGCGGCTGCAGTTGTTGCGCGAGTTCCTGCGGTCCGACGGCAGCATCTGGGTGACCATCGACGACAACGAGGGGCATTACCTCAAGGTGTTGATGGATGAGGTGTTTGGGCGGGGGAATTTCGTAGCTGACGTCTTCTGGCAGAAAACACACACGAGAGAGAATCGCACGGATGTCTCAGCGGTTCACGACCATGTGCTGGCGTTTGCTCGTAACCGTTTGGTCTGGCAGTGCGTTCGCAATACGCTGCCTGCTTCCGATGCGCAACTCGATCGTTTCACCAATCCGGACCAGGATCCACGTGGCGGTTGGGCTTCGCTTCCTGCCCACGCAAAGGCAGAGAAGGGTCGGCGCGAGGCGCAGTTCTTCACAATCACAACGCCTTCGGGCCGGCGAGTCGACCCGCCACCCGGCCGCTGCTGGCTCTATACGGCCGAACGGTTGGCTGAGATGGTGGCCGACAACCGAATCTGGTTCGGGGCGGATGGAGGCAATGCGCCCCGAGTGAAGAAGTTCTTGTCCGAAGTGCAAGAGGGCTTGGTGCCGTCAACGCTCTGGTTGCACAGTGAAGTGGGTACAAACGGGCAAGCGAAATCCGAGGTTGTGCGGCTGTTCCCCGGCGAGACCCCCTTTTCGACTCCCAAACCCGAGCGCCTGCTGCAGAGAATTCTGCACATCGCCACCGACCCGGGCGACCTCATCCTCGACTCCTTCCTCGGCAGCGGCACCACCGCCGCCGTGGCGCACAAGATGGGTCGGCGCTGGATCGGCATCGAGATGGGCGACCATGCCGTCACCCATTGCCTGCCGCGGCTGGAGAAGGTCATCCAAGGTGAACAAGGCGGCATCAGCGCCGCCGTCAACTGGCAAGGCGGCGGCGGCTTCCGTTTCATGCGCCTGGGCGAACCTTTGTTCAACGCCGGCGGCCGCATCCACCCCGATGTGCGCTTCGACGCCCTGGCCGCCTTCGTGTGGCAGCAGGAAACCCGGCACGCCTACCTGCCGCCGGCGCCGGGCGCCGTGGCGGGCACGCCGCTGATCGGCGTGCACGAGGGCACGGCAGTCAACCTGCTCTACAACGGCATCCTGGGCGACCGCCGGCCCGAAGGCGGCAACGTGCTCACGCTGGCGGTGCTGCAGGCGCTGAAGGCCATCGCGCCGCACGCCGGCCCGCGTGTCGTCTACGGCGAAGCCTGCCGGCTGGGTGACGCCCGGCTGGCTGCCGAGTGCATCGTCTTCCGGCAGATTCCGTACGAGCTGGCGGGGAGCTGACCGCGCCATGACTGCCCAGGAGCTTCAAAGTCTGCTGCGGCAGCGCTTCCCAAGCGAAGACGAGCGTTTCGAGTGGAAGGGCTGGCGCAGTCTCCGGCACAACGTTTCCGGCAGGAAGGGCGAGGACCTGCTGTGCTACGTGTCGGCACTGGCCAACATGGACGGCGGCTGCCTCGTCATCGGCGCCGAAGACGGCACGCTGGCACCGACGGGCGTGGCCGACTCCGGTGACTACACGCCCGAGAACCTGCCGCACCGGTTGTTGGGCCGCTGCGCCAACCTGCCTTCGCTGGGATTGACCGTCGAGCTGCTGCGCGCCGAGGACACCGCGGCCGAGGTCTGGGTGTTGCATGTGCCCCGCCACGCCGCGCGCAAGCCGGTCTACGCCCACGACACCGGCTGGCAGCGCGACCACGACAAGCTGGTGCCCCTGCGCGAGGACCGGCTCGCCGCCATCCTGGCCGAACCACTGCAGGGCGAGGACTGGAGTGCGGCCGTGGTGCCGGCAGCCGCCCTGGCCGATCTGGATGCCGAGGCGCTGACCCTGGCGCGCGTGCAGTACGCGCGCAAGCACGCCCGCGAGCGCTGGGCCGCTGAAGTGCCGGGCTGGTCTGACGCGACCTTCCTCGACAAGGCACGTTTGACGATCCACGGACACGTCACGCGTACCGCGCTGCTGCTGGTGGGCCGCTCCGAAAGCGCCGTGCTGCTGTGCCCGCATCCGGCCGAGATCGTCTGGAAGCTGCCCGAGGAGCGGGTCGCGGAGCCTTTCCGTCCGCCCTGGCTGCTGGCGACGACGGCGGTCATGCAGCGCATCCGCAACCCCATCATCAAGCTGTTCCCGGATTCGCAGCTGGTGCCCGTTCAAGTGCCCCGTTACGACACGCAGCTGGTCCTGGAGGCCCTGCACAACTGCATCGCGCACCAGGACTACGCACGGTGCGAGCGCATCGTCGTGGAGGAGCGGGCCACACGGCTGCGCCTGGTCAACGCCGGCGGTTTCGTCGACGGCCGGCCCGAGGACTATTTCGGCGGCGGCCGCACGCCGCGCCTGTACCGAAACCTGTGGCTGGCCTCGGCCATGAACGAAATCGGGATGATCGACAAGGGCGGTTTCGGCATCAGCGACATGGTGCAGATCCAGCGCAAGCGTTTCCTGCCGCTGCCCGATTACGTTGGCTCGAGCGCGGTCGAAACGGTTTTCAATGTGATGGGCCAGACGCTGAGCCTGGACTACAGCCGGCTGCTGATGGAGCAGCCGCAGATCGACCTGGCCACGGTCCTGTTGCTGGACTTGCTGCAGAAGGGACAGACGCTGTCTGCCGCGCAAAGGCAGCAGTTGCGGCAGCGGGGCCTGATCGAGGGTCGAGGCGCGCGCACCACGATCTCGGCCGGGGTGGCCGCGGCCACGGGGCGCGAGGCCGAGTATGTGCATGCCAGCGGGCTCGACAGCGAGCACTTCCAGGCGCTGGTGCGCAAGATGCTGGCGCTGGGGCCGCAGCCGCGCGCCGCGATCAACCGGCTGCTGCTGGACAAGCTGCCGGCCACCATCGTGGGCGACGAGCGGCGCCGCGCATACGTCAAGTCCCTGCTGCAGGACATGGTGCGGCGGGGCGAGATCCAGAACGTCGGCGGTCAGACGAAAGCGGCTCGCTGGGGCTTGGTCAAGCGATGAGGCAGGGCCCAGTCTCGGTGCGGCGTTTCGCCAATCGTTTGGCCAGGCGTACAGGGTTTCGCCAATGGAGTCCGCAAGTCGTTGATTCAAAAAGAGAAAGTCATTTCCAATCGATTTGCCCGATGCCAATCGGCAGGCCAATGGCCGGCCTTGCACGGCGTCCTGTGCATCGGCAGCGGGATTTGCTCCACATTTGCTTCAAGGCTGGGCCAAACCCCACGGTGCATGCCGGTCGAACATGGCAAGTTGTTGAGTCCAGAGGATTCTGGTGTGCAGCACGCGTCTTCGACCGACTTGCTCGTGACTTGCCTGTGAGTTGACAACCCTCATGCCCACCCTGACCCTCAAGACCTACCAGGCCAGCGCCCTGCAAAGCCTGGAGCGCTTCCTGCTTGCCGGGCGGCGCACAGGTTCGCTGGCGGCGGCCTGGGCGCAGGAGCAGCAGCGTCAGGGCGGTGCAGGGAATGGCGGCGCTGTGCCGGCCACCACGCCCTATCGCAGCCAGCCGTTCGGCGATACGCCCTGCGTGTGCCTGCGCATCCCCACCGGCGGTGGCAAGACGCTGCTGGCCGCGCACGCGCTGCCGCTGATCGCCCGCGCCTGGCGCCAGGCCGACTTTCCGGTGGCGTTGTGGCTGGTGCCTTCCACAACCATCCGCGACCAGACGCTGCTGGCGCTGCAACGCCCCGGCCACCCCTACCGCGATGCGCTGGAGGCTGCCTATGGCCAGGCGCTGGCGGTGCTGGACCTGGACGCCGCCGCCACCATCGCGCCGCAGGACCTGGGCCGCAAGACCATCGTGCTGGTGGCCACGATGCAGAGCTTCCGGGTGCGGCAGACGCAGGGCCGCAACGTCTATGCCTTCAGCGAGGAATACGACGCCCACTTCGCCCACTTGCGTGCGATGGCCGAACCTTTGACCTTCAAAGCACTTGAAAAGGTCTCGGCGGCCGACCTGGCCGAACCCGGCCAGGCTTACCTCACCAGCGCCGACCTGGGGCGCGTGAAGCACTCGCTGGCCAACCTGCTGGCGCTGGCGCGCCCGGTGGTGGTGGTGGACGAGGCGCACAACGCCAAGACCGACACCACTTTCGAAACGCTGAAGCGCGTGGCGCCCAGCGCCATCCTCGAACTCACAGCGACGCCGGTACCGAAGAAAACCAACGTGCTCTACAGCGTGAGCGCGCGCGAGCTGCAGGCCGAGGACATGATCAAGCTGCCGGTGATGCTGGCCGAGCACAAGGCCTGGCCCGACGCCGTGCGCGACGCGGTGCTGCGCCGCCAGCACCTGGAAGCCGAGGCGTCGCACGAGAGCCGCTACCTGCGCCCGATCGTGCTCTTCCAGGCGCAGGACAAGACCGGCGAGGTGCCGCCCGAGCGGCTGCGCCAGCACCTGCTGGACGAGAAACTGGCCGCCGACGGCGGCGAGATCGTCATCGCCACCGGCGAGCAGCGTGGCCTGGACGGGCTGGACCTGTTCGACCCCGCCTGCCGCGTGCGCTATGTCATCACGGTGGAGGCGCTGAAGGAAGGCTGGGACTGCTCCTTCGCCTATGTGCTGTGTTCGCTGCAGAACGTGCGCTCGGGCAAGGACGTGGAGCAGCTGCTGGGGCGTGTGCTGCGCATGCCCTACGCGGCGCGGCGCAAGAGCCCGGCGCTGAACCGGGCCTACGCGCATGTGCTGGCGCGCAGTTTCTCCGAGGCCGCCAATGCGCTGGCGGACCGCATGGTGCAGGGCATGGGCTTCGAGGCGCTGAGTGCGGCCACGGCCGTGCTGCCCGATGCGGGCCTGCCCGAGCTGTTTGGTGACGGCGCCCCGCTGCCGCCGC
>JACZKT010000384.1 GCA_014859905.1 Rubrivivax sp. | reverse complement strand
CAAGGCTGCTGCGGAGCAGTTGCCCAAGCTCGACCGCTGGCGGGCGCTGTTGGCCTACATCTGCCAACGAATCGTCGGCCAGATCGGCCTGCCAACCCCGCCGCCGACACTCCCGGCACCTGGGTAACTGCTGTTTTTAGGTTGATTCTTGCCAGCAAGAGCCATACACGGCACCATTCCTCTGGAGCGCCGGGGTGCCGCAACTCGACGGAGGCGTACATGTTTCCAGTCCATATCTCACCTGACATCACGGCCTTCGTCGGGGTGCGATTCAACGGCGCGTTCTTCGAAGGCATCGTAAGTGTCCTTCAGGGGCCCGAGCCGTTCCGGCAGGAACTTGTGTGCGCGGGCTTGCGCGACACCGAGGAGGAGGCGCTGGCGGACGCAGAACGCGACTCGGAAGCTCCCATAGACCTCTGGGGGACAAGGTGTCACAGCCTGGGCCTGCCGGTAAGCAGCATGCAGCACACGCGCCGTCGCGTTGGCGCGGACCGACCTCACCACCGCGCCTTGGCTGGGGCAAATGTAGCTCGCGCCGATGTTGCCGCGCGGCAAGCTACCACACACCAATTACCGGACCCGCACATCCAGATGAACAAACCCAGATGCGTCCGGCGTCTCCTTCACCTCCAGGTAGGGCTGCTTCCGGACCAGTTCGCTCAGCTTTCCAAGGCCGTAGTTGCGGGCATCGAAGGACGTGTTGTTCTTGCCGATGAACGAACCTACTGAAGCCAAGGTCGCCCACCCACTGTCTCGCACTGTTTGCCTTATGCCGACAAAATCCCACCCTTGTGTGCTTGCTGCTGCTTTGCTGGTGGCCGCTGTCCCCGCCTCCGCTACGATGGTTTTTGCGGATTTGGCTTCGCTGGGCGGAAGCCTACGGGCGGCTAACGATGTCAACAGTCAAGGCGTCGTGGTTGGCGGGTCTCAGCCGATTGGCGACCCTGGGCCGCAGGCTACTTCCTGGTCTGGCGCTTCCGTGCATGACCTGGGTGCGCTTGGTGGAACCTACAGCAATGCCCTTGCCATCAACAGCAGTGGAGTCACGGTAGGCTCTGCCTACCTGAGCGGTAATTTCGCGAGCCACGCCACCAGATGGGCCGCGGGCGCCGTGACGGACTTGGGCACACTGGGTGGCACGAACAGCCAGGCCTTAGGCATCAGTGACTCGGGAAACATAGTCGGTTACTCGGCGGTGCTTGGTGACAGTGCAAATCACGCGGTGCTATGGGCCAGTGGGTCAATCACGGACCTCGGAACCTTGGGAGGCACCTTCAGCACGGCCCACGACATCAACAGCTCCGACAAGATTGCTGGTGCGTCCTTCACAAGCAGTAGCTTTACTCACGCAGCGCTTTGGGACGGGTCGGGTGTCCACGACCTAGGCACTTTGGGCGGAAGGTACAGCTATGCGTACGCCATCAATGACGCAGGACTTGTGGTGGGCAGCTCGACAACGACGTCGGCGACAGCCCCTTCGCATGCGGCGCTCTGGAACGGGCTGACCGTCACGGACTTGGGTACGCTCGGTGGAAACTACAGCTCTGCACAAGACGTGAACAACTTCGGCATGGTCGTTGGGTACTCGCGGCTCGCCGACAACGTGACCTTTCACGCTACGCTTTGGGACAACACCGGCATCGTTGACCTCAACACTTTGCTCGACGATGACACGGTCAACGCGGGCTGGGTTCTGAGCAGTGCCTGGGGTGTCAGCGACAAAGGCTGGATTGTCGGCAGGGCTTCGAACCTTAAGTTGGGACTCGAAAACCGTGCATTCCTGCTATCGACGCCGGACGTGAATGCCCAAGTTCCGGAGCCTTCGGGCGCCGCCCTGACCCTGGTGGCGTTGGCCGCACTGCGGCTTTGTCGGCGGGGCAGACCGTGGATGAAAATAGTGCCAGGCGGGAACTGACGAGCCATTGCGCTGCCCTGTGTCGACTCGGCGTGGACCGCTCCGTGTTGCTTATTCTGGCCAAGGCGCACAGCTTGAGTTGGGCCTGTCCGCTTCTTAAGTGCACCTGGCTGTCCGCTGGCTCATGCGCCCTCATCCCGCAGCCAGGTTGACAAACGTTTCTCCGTCGATGCACTCGTACCCGCAGCCACGATTGAACAGCTCGACGCTCTCGCCAAGCAGGCCGGACTGCCCGTGACAAAGATGCTGGCCGCGTTCGCGGCGATTGGCCAAGTCGATGCCGCACTACGGGAGCAGATGGTCAAGCTCGCGGTGGCCACCTCGGTCACGAAATAGCTCACAGCCCGCGGAGGCCTGCGTCAACGGCGTCGCGTCCGCTGCGTCTTGGCGCGGCGGCACTCCCAGCGCAAAGCGAGACCCGAGAGGGGACTTGGGCAGACCCGGCCGTTTTGGGAGAACGATGCGGGCGGTCACCGCTCTTGTCGACGCTGCATCCAGGCCGCCGCGAGTCAGGCAAGGAAGACGCCAGCCAAGCCGCAGCCTTACTACAGAGCTACAACAGGGCCCGGCTCACAACCCGAAAGAGCTACACCTGCCAGTCGTCGGTGGCGTGAGCACGAAGCATCCGCTCTTGGGTGACAGCACTGCGAAGGCCCTTCATCGCTTGCCACAGCGCAATGACATCCGGGTGCGTCGCCCGGTCGAGAACCCTCCCGAACGACGCCACCTGGCTGTCAAAAAGCTGGCGGCCCCGGGGCGTATTCGAATCCTTCTGGAGCCAGGCCAGCGAGGGCAGGATGACGCGCTCCAGTCTGCCTGTCGGCAGCGAGTTCGCCATCACCAGGCCAGCGGGGTCAAAGTCGAAGAACCCCCAGATGGGCTCCGCACGGCCCTGGACGACTCCTGCCGCGTCCTGGTTCGGCAGTTCCATGTCGCCGCGGTACAGGGCCAGCACGTCCAGGCCGCGGCGGTCAATCCAGGCGTAGGCCTCCAACGCCCGGAACGTCTCCAGGTTCTCGACCACCAGTAGGCGCTGACAGGTCACGCGACGTCCTTGCTCCGGCGTCAGCACGATGTAGGCGCCCTCTGGCGCGTACAGCTCGTGCCCGTCCAGCGTGCAGCGACCGAGGCACTTGACGGCGACCGATTTCGAGTGCGGGGCCGCGCTGAAGCTCTTCTCGGACATCCCGCCATACGTTGCAGAATCGGTCCGCGTGGCGTCCGCACCCATCGCAGCGACCGGTAGGTCGTGGGTGCGCAGCAAACGCTCCGCCGCCGCGTAGTGGTCAGCGCGGTACTCGACCTGGCTTCCAACCGAGGTGCCCAGGCTGTAGTGGTCACAGAAGAACCTTGCAGCGTCGCCGGCGGGTCGTCGTTCCGGCCGCCCGCTCACGAGACGCTGCAGGAACGTCACCTGAACGGCTGTGAACGACATCAGGCCGCCTCCGCCAAGGCGCACCGCACCTCGACGTCATGGAAGCGCTCGTTGATGGGGAACGGGTCGAGGTCGTCCCGCTGCACGAATTCGACGCGCAAGCCGCTGCCCTTGAGCTGCAGGCAGGCGAACATCAGCCACGCTTCATCGAGAACGGTCGCAAGTTCGAGTCGCTCGCGCTTCCACCTCAGGAGGGAGATGGGCTCGGTCGCCGAAGCCGCCTGCGCCGTGAGCTCGCGCAGTGCCAGCTGTTGCGGCTCGAGGACCTCTTCAATCTCAGGGTCGTCCTCTAGCAGCAACTGCGGACCAGGGTCAGCGTCAGCCGCGGCCATCGTGGGCCTCGTCGGCATCTTGGCCACGGCGGCGAGCAGGCCGTCCCGGGTCGCCGGGTCCATGTCGGAGACATCCGGCTGGGGTCGAAGCTCGACGCGCTCGGGTCTGAACAGCGCCACGTCCGCCTTCTCCTCGACCGCGAGCTCCCAGCCGTCCGAGGTCTTGTTCCGAGTCAGCCACAAAGCAAAGCGCGACAGGCGCTTGAGGCGCACCTCCATCAGCTTCGCCTCGAACAGGCGCTTGCTGATGACGGCCTGTGCGTCCTTGATTTGGGACGTCCACTGCAGCCTTCTCGCAGCCAACCGTCGAGTGACGAGCAGCCGAACCTCCGGCAGGCCTACCGCGATGGCTTCATCGGCGACGCGGTCGACGAAGACGTCGATAGCCTCGACGTCCTGAAGAAACAGCTTCACCTGCTGGGCGTAGTACTTGTTCTGCCGAAGCTTGGAGTTCAGGTCATCGACGTTCCCGTACTGCGTCGAGATGAGTGAGTGCAGCAGCGTCAGGTTGTGCTCGATGGAGTAGGCCATCTCGACAATCGACTCGTCCAGTGCAGCATGCAGGCGACCCGCATCCTTGGTGGCACCCGCCGTTTTCAGACGGCGAAGCTCTCTCCACTGCTCCTGGGCCTGCTGCATGGTGCCGGAGACGCGACGCAGGGCCTGGAACGCCTGGTAGCTCGAGAAGTAGTCGGCCATGAACTCCCGAAGGCGGGGGTTCAGCCGGTAGCTGTCCTCGTCGTAGGGCTTCAGGACGTTCAGGTTAAAGAGCGCCTCGATACTGGCGTTGCGCTGCTTGTCGCCGCCCGATACCGACCCCTCAAACGCCTCCGCAACGAGGTCGGCGTGCTTCGCAAGCCCGGCCAGTAACCGCTGGACCTGGTCGCCACGCTCGCTCACGACGCGGCCCCCTCGCCAGCATTGGCCTCGTCGACCAGGTCTTCCTGCACCTCCTCACGGTCGTCGACTTCCGTATCCGGCACGACCTTGTTCTCATCGAGGAACTGCAGCACGGCGTAGAGCTGCTCAATCTTTCCGGTGACCTGGTATGCGCCGGTGTCCTTGTTGGCGAGCACCAGGTAGCCATCACGGGCGAGATGGTCCAGCAACCGCCGCAGGTTCTCGTGGTTGGTGTTGCGCATCGCCGCGTTGGTGATGACGCTCAGCAGCCCCTTCAGCTGAGTCTCCAGCATGCTGGACTGGGAAACCGCAGCTTCCAGCTGGTACAGCACGATGAATTCTCCCGGGCTCAACTGCACGCGCCCGGCGTCTGCCTGACGGATGAAGTCGAGCAAGAGCACGGCCGGGCCGTACTCGTCACGGAACTTGAGGAGTTCGTTCTTGACCTGGGTGATTTCCTTCGGGCCGATGTAGTCGTGCGCGAGGAAGAAGGCACCCTCGTCGCCAAGGCGCGCAAGGCGCATGCCGAGACTCAGCAGCCAGGCATCGACGCCCTCACGTTCGGCGGTGTCCCCGAGCAACTCGAACTCCAAGCGGTAGCGGACCGGACAGATGTATTCGCCGGCCAGGAGCAGCTTCAGCACGCGTGCGTTCATGACACCACCTCCTCGGCATCCTGCTGCTTGGGTTCGACGTTCGCCGACGATGCAAGCGGGCTGTACTCGCGAATGCGACCCTTGTCTTCGAACAAGTAGCGCTGCGAGAACATGGCCTGCTGCGCCGGGCCCAGCTCGGGCGACGCTGTCACCACGTCGATTCGGTTGTCTTGCAGCATGTGCATCAGCGCCAGGAAATTCTTCGGGTCGAACTTCCCGACCTCGTCGGTGACCCACGGCACGTGGACAGGTTCGGCGCCGCGAATGGTGTTCAGCAGCGCCGTCATCAAGGTGATGAGAACCAGGGACGTGAGGCCCTCGGAGGAGATGTTCTCCAACTCGCTGGCGCGCTTGAATTCCTTGCGCAGGCCGTTGTCCGTCACGCTGCCGTGAAGGGTGATGTGGGAGGACAGGTTCACCTCGACACTGCCGTCCGAGCTGAGGACACTGACGAAGTCGCCCAGGGCGCGCGCGGTCTCGTCGGGCGGCAAATCCCGCGTGTAGTCCTTGCCGAACTCGTTGGCGTGCTGCCGGACGATGTCGTCCATCCGCGCGAGCTTCTTGTAGAAGCCCAGGTTCTCGAAGTTGGTGATGATGTCCAGGCGCAGGTCCTGGATGCGCTCGAAGCACCGCACTTCGCTGAGGCCGTCCTGCAGGCGGCGGTTGAAGGCCGCAACCTCCTTCTCGAAGGACCGAATCGCCTTCTGGAAAGCGCCAATGTTGGCCAGCAGCGTCTTCAGCGTGATGTTGACGTCGTTGGCTATCTGCGGGCCGATGAGCTTGTAGCAGGTGCAGAGCTCCGCGGCCCGGCTGATGTCGCTGTCCTGCGAAACACGCTGCAGGCTGGCCTCCACCAGTTCCTTCACGGCGTTGTCCCTGGCGGTCAGCGCTTGACGGAGGGTCGAAAAACGTTGGGTGACGACGGTGGAGGCCTTGGTCAGCGCAGCTCGGTCCGCCTGCACCTTGCCGCGAAGCTCTCTGGCGGTCATCTTGAGGTCGATGACCGACTCACCCGTGGCTTGGTAGTCACCGAACTCCACGTCGAGCCCGTCCAGCACGTCCAACTCGTCGTCGACGTCTTCCAGGCGCTTGCGCTTGGCTGCAACTGCCTTGTCGTACTCCTTGGTGGCCACCTCCGCCTTCGCATCGAACTCGTTGAGTTTCGTTGTCTGCAGCCGCGAGGCCTCGGCGGCTCGCACCGCCGCGCTCTTGAGGGTCTCGACGCGAGCAGCGCCGCCGGCAGCCACCCAGGCACGCCATCTTGCGACCAGGGGCTCCGCTTCCTCGCGCACGCGAACGTCTTCGCTGACGGCCGATGCCCGGCTCTTGAGCTTGGCCAAGCGCTCGACGTCTACTCCAGCGGCGCTGAGGTGCTCCTTCAGTTGCGCGACAACGCTCTTGAGGGTGGCTTGCAGTTCTGTCCCGAGCCGCGCGATGTTTCCGTCCAGGACAGCAATGGCGGCGTCTTGCAGTTTCTTGGCGCCCGCGCGCTGGCTGTCGTGAGCCCCCTTGATGGCGGCCAGTTGTTCATCGAGTCCCCGCTGCAGGCTGCGCAGTTGCAACCTGAGCGTGTCGATTTCTCCCTTGAGCCGGGCCAGCTCGGAGGTCGCCAGCGCCACGGCGTTTCGCTTCTCGGTTTCGACTGTGAGCTTGGCGGCAGCAAGCACCGTCTTCAACGTTTCCGTCTGGCCGTCCAGGACACCCAGGCGGGCCTGAGCAATGCCTACGGCCTGCTCAGCTTCCTTGAGAGCACGACCCTTGCCAGTGAGCGCGTCCTGCAAGGCACGCCAGTGCGCCTGTGCCGCCGCCCCGCGGGCTTCTGCGGCCTCCAGGGCCTTGCGTGCGAGGCCGTCGTCCACCCAGTCCGGCGATGCGATGACGCCAGTGCTGAGTTGCCAGCCGTAAATCGTCTGGGCTGCGTCCTCTACCGATGTCGGGTCGAGGTCGTCCCGCTCCAGCAGCGACGGATTGATGACCTTGGCCAGGTTGCGCTTCCAGGCATCGTCTCCGTGCTCTCGGAGCGCGGCCAGGAACGTGCCGGGGTTGGGTGCCAACATCAGCCGCGCTGCGTCGATGGCGCCGCTCGCTGCGTCAAAATCTGCCTTTGCCGCGCGGATAGCCTGTTCGTGGTCAGAGAAGGCCTGTCGCGCCGCCACTTCCGTGGCGGTCGCGCGGGATAGTACTTGCTGGACCGTGCCGCGGTCCTCCGTGTGCGCCTGCAGCTTGTCGTTGGCCTGCTCTACCGCTCGCAGTGCGGCGTCCGACGCAGCTGGTGAGGCCTTGCGCGCTTCCCAGGTGCCCCGCTGCTCGAGGAGTGGCTCCAGCGATTCGTCCAGACCACGCTTGCGCTCTGCCTGCAACGCATTGGCTTCGCGCTTGGCGGTCTCTTCGGCCGCGGCAATCTGCTCGAGAGCCTGCGCGAGCCGGTCGCGATGGGGCTGCTTCTCTTGCTCCAGTGCCAGCTTGCGTTCAGTCGTCGCCGTGCGAGCCTCTTGCTCCATCCGCGAGTACTTCGAGGTTGCGTCCGCATGCGCTGCCTCGGCCGCCGCCACCTGGTCGCTGAGGTTCTTCATGGTCAGCCGAAGGCTCGGCAGGTCCTGAACCTGAGTCTCCCAGTGAGCAGCGCGCTTGGTTTCGTAGTGCTCGGCAAGCCCAGCCTGTTCGTCGTACTCACCCTTCGCAGCTGCGGCAGCGGAACTTGCCGTGGACGCAGCCTGTGCCAGGGTCGCTCGTTCGAGGGCCTGCGCTGCCAAAGCCACGGCTCTGGCCGCAAGCATGGCTTCGATGGCCGTGGAGAGTTCAGTCTTCTCCGTGGCTCGCGCCGCTTTCACTGCGCCCACGTCTGCCCGGCGGGCACGGAACCGAGCCTCTGCCGCTCGGTGGTCCTTCAGGTCGTCCTCGAGTTCGGTGATTTGCGAAGAGAGCTTGAACGCGTCGGCACAGGCGTCCCGGTTCTTCAACCAGCGTTCGATGGGCCCGCGGCCTTGCTTGAACGTGAGCTTTGCTCGGTCGGCGCCTTGCCCCAGGTCAAGCTGTACCAAGCCGACCGCAACCTGGACGATGTCCGCGAAGTTGATGTGCTTCTTGACCATCGCCGCCACGAGGCGGTCCAAGTTGTCGAGCTGCTTCGGTCCGAAGGACCACTCGACGCTGTAGCGGCGCAGGCGCTCCTTGTCTTTCGACATCGCCGGCGTTCTGAGGATGACCGCCCGATACTCGGACGTGGATAGCTTGCTGGTTGTCTGGATGCCGAGCGCGGTGGCCTTCAGCTGGGTCTCGTCGTCGCTCAGAAACCGTCCTTCGTCGACGAACATCTCTTTGCGGAAGCCACAGCGGTAAAGCCTGTAGACCGGAACGTCATGGTCGTCGCTCCTGCGTCGGATGACGGCGAGCCTGATGTCTTCGTCGCCGTCAGTGCCGCGCTGGTACTCGAAGGCAATCGCACTGAAATCGGTGGGGAGCACGAAGCGAACCATCGGCTCCTGGCCCAGGCCGGTGGAAACGATTTGGCTGGGAAGGTGCCCGAAGAAGAGCGGCAGGATGCGCAGCGTCGTGGTCTTGCCGACGCCGTTGTCGCCAAGGACCGCGGCGCCACCCCGGGGGTCGATGGCGGTGATGCGCCCGCTGGGCACGTGCATGTTCGTTCCTGCGTTGACGAGCACCATGCGGCGCAGTTGGTATTTCATGTTCTGTCCCTGGAACTCACCTGACCTGCCAGACTGGGTCTGTCCAGTATACTCGTATTGTTATTGTACGAATAAATAGTGTACGCGTACAGTTTCTAGCTTCATGCAGAATATCAAGGATGACACGCGCCACAGCATCGCCGCCGTCCGCGCCCGCCAGGCTACCGACACGGTGGAGCCAAGACAGGCGCCTCGAATTCGTCGACTTCCGCCTGCGGTGGGACGGACGCATCAATCGCAGCGACCTCACGGCGTTCTTCGGCATCTCGGTGCCTCAGGCATCGCTGGACATCGCCAAGTACCTCGACCTGGCGCCCCAAAACGTCGCCTACGACCGCAGCTCCAAGGTCTACTTGGCCACGGACCGCTTCAAGCCGCTCTACCCGGCGAACGAGCCGGCCAGGTACTTGAACGAACTGCTCGCACGCACGACCGGCGTTCTGCAGCCGGAACTGAGCTTTCTGGGGTGGACCCCGCCAGCGGCGGCTGTACCCAGCCCGAACCGGGCACTGCCCGTGGACACCCTTGTGGCTCTGCTCGACGCCATTCGGCGCGAGGCAGCTGTCTCCATCGTGTACCAGTCGATGGCGGCGACTGAGCCGGGCGAGCGCACGATAGCGCCACACGCACTGGCGCACGACGGATTCAGGTGGCACGTTCGCGCGTACTGCCACAGCCGTGAAGCATTCGTCGACTTCGTCATCGCCCGCATCCTCGGCATCAAGGTTGCGGGGACCCCGGGGACAGACGGTGCGGACGACGAAGCGTGGCATCGGCTGGTGCGACTGGTGCTCGCGCCGAACCCGGAGCTATCCGAGGCACACAAGCGAGTCATCGAGCTTGACTACGGGATGACCGCAGGTGAGGTAGCCCTGGATTGCCGGCAAGCTCTGCTGTTCTATGCGCTCAAGCGACTGGGGCTGCTCGAAGTCCATCCTGGCCAACCGCAGGTCCAGCAAATCGTCCTGCGCAACCACGACGAAGTCGCTCATCTGCTGCCGAGAGGCACCGCGCCGTCGTGACGCAACACAGCAGTCAGATTCGATGACAAAGACTTGGCTTGGGCCACTGCCGTTCGTGTCCAAATTCCACGCGCGGCATCGTTCGGCGAGAGGTCGCGACGTCATTGGGAAAACAATCTTGATTCCTGCGATTGCCGAACACGGCAAGTTCATAGACCAAGAGCTTCACGCTCGGTAGGTCTTTGCAGGGGGACTAGGGTGGCAAGAAAGAAAAGCTCTGGTCCTGGCAGCCTGATTGCAGCTGTGGTCGTTGGCGGACTCGTCCTTCTCGCCGCAGTCCCGAAGGAGCTTTGGATTGCCGCAGGGGTCGGCGCAATCGCGTGGTTCGCCTTCTACCTATACCGAAAGTCGAAGACTTCGACTTCAGCCCAGGTGGAGCCAACCCCCATGCAATCGATGGACCGGACCGAAACGCAGGACCGAGGAACCGCGTGGCCCAAGAGAGGCGGGTCCGTGCTTGGCACTTCTCCTTCCCCTTCCCCTGCAATCGAACCGGTCGGGCCGCCCACCAAAGCAATGCCAGCAGAGGTGGTCGAGTTTCGAATCCCACCCGCTCCGACTGGCTATGGCGAAGGTCGCTGGGTTCCGGCGGGGCAGGCTGTCGACGTCGGGAATGTCCGGATTCCGGGTGGCCTGGTGTACATCGGCACAGCACTGAAGACAGCGTCCGGCGCGAATGACCCATGCCTCATCGACCCCTCCAAGTCGGTTGGCTCAAAAGGAGACTACACGGAGCGTCAGTTCGGCTACTGGCCGAGCTACGCGGAAATCCCGCCTTCTGCTCGGCGCGCATACCTGAACTGGCTGACTGATGGCCGCCGCGCTCCGGAGGCGGACATCGGCTTCGTGTTCCTCTTCTTCTACGGGCTCGAGCGCCGCGCCATCCTCGATGCGAGCAAGGACCCGTCAGCGCGAGCGGATTGGCCAAACATCGCCCTGGAACTTCGCAGACTGTTGTCCATCTACGGCGAGAAATCAGGCTCGTTCAGGCGATACGCCGGAGAGCTCCTGGATTGGGTTTCGCTGGCCGACCATCCATCGAAGCTCTACGACAAGCCCGTCCCTGACTTCCCGCGGACCAATGAGTTGCCTCTGTACCTCCGGCTGGCGCTCGGGCAGGCGGCAGTTGATGGCGTCCCTGTGCCTGCGCGGCTGGCACTGGCCTGGGTTCGACTGGAGCCCAATGTCTACCTGCGCACGCCTGCTCAACGATGTCCGGAGCAGTTTGAGGCACTGTTCCATCTCAAGTACCGCGAGAACTTCGGCGCTGGAGTCGAGTTGCCAAAGAACCGCACCAAGCTCAAGTTCGTATACCAGCCCGCGTCGTCAGGCCTTCACGGCTACAAGGAGCTGGCGCTTCACTTTGGCGAGACGCCCGACGTTACCGTGCTCACGGCGCCCGTAAAGAGACTGCTGGAGTTCGTGGACACGGTCCAAACAGAGCTTGAGCCTTACAGCCGGTTCGTCGGCCGACAGCCGCAGGCGCGGTCTTCGCTGGAAGGTCTGCTGCAGCTGCCGGCGCCGCTATGGCCAGAAGGGGCACGACGAGAACTGGAAGCGCTCAAGTCGCGCATGGGCGAAGGCATGGTCATGCTCAAGTTCCAGGAACTGCTCGCTAAGCTCGGTGCGACGTCCACGTTCACCAAGGAAAAGACAATTGCCCTTGCGCGAGCTCTGGAGTCTGCGAACGTCGGCATGGAGCCGGACGTACTGGCCGGGGCAAGAGCCCCCAAACCAGAGGAGCGCGTCGTACTGTTCGCGTCGCCCGCCGGCGAGCCGACATCTCGTTTGACGTCGGCATACCGGGCGGCGCTCTTGACACTGCAGCTCTCTTCAGCAGTTGCCAGCGCCGACAGCGAGTTCAGCGCGGCCGAGATGAGCCATCTGAGAAGCCAGATTCAATCGTGGACTCATCTGACGCCAAACCATCTTCGTCGGCTGCTGGCCCAGCTACGACTACTGATGGCGATGCCGGTAACGGTGACCTCGCTCAAGAAGAAGTTGGAGCCTTTGGATGCCGCCGTCAAGGAGGCAATCGCCAGGCTCATGGCGACGCTGGTCCAGGCCGACGGAACGGTTTCCCCGACCGAAGTGAAGATGCTGGAGAAGGCATACACGGCTCTCGGCATCGACTCAAAGCGCGTCTTCACGGACGTGCATGCGGTTGCCAATGGCACAAAGGTGTCGCCGGCCGTCAGTACCAAGGTCGAGCAAACCGGCTTCAAGCTCGACCCGGCACGAATTGCTGCGCTTCAGAAAGACACAGACAAGGTTTCCGCGCTGCTGGCCAACATCTTCGTTGAAGAGGCGGAGACTGCGGCGCCTGCGCCCGAAGTCGAGGTCGAGGTCGAAGCCGATACCGGCCTCATGGGCCTGGACGGGCCGCATACAGCGTTTGCGCGGATGTTGCTCTCTAGACCAAGCTGGACTCGGGCTGAGCTAGACGACGTCTCGTCAGACCTTGAGCTGATGCTGGACGGCGCGCTGGAACGCGTCAACGAAGCCTCCTTCGATGCCTATGGAGTCCCGCTTATCGAAGGTGATGACCCGGTTGAGGTCAACACCGAAGTCTTGGAGAAGATTGAAGCATGAGTACCCCTATTCGCCCCAAGGACCGAGATGCGGTCATCCAGTCCCTTCGCGCAGGCGTCGTCCCGCGGACGGGGCAGCACCTTGTCCAGGTTGGCCGCACGCGAGAAATTGAGACCCTGGTTGGCGACATTGAACGAGTCGCGGACGGTGGTTCCGCCTTCCGCCTCGTCACAGGCGAGTACGGCGCAGGCAAGACCTTCTTTCTGAACTTGGTGCGCGCCGTCGCCTTGGAGAAGAAGCTGGTTGTCGCCAGCGCAGACCTGAACCCGGACCGTCGCTTGCACTCCAGCGGCGGGCAGGCTCGTTCTCTATATGCCGAGCTGATGCGCAATCTGTCCACGCGGACGAAGCCTGACGGCGGCGCCCTTGGCGGAGTCGTCGAGAAGTTCATCGCAACGGCGAAGACCGAGGCCAAGGCCGCAGGGCAGCCGACCGAGGCGGTCATCCGACAAAAGCTCGACCACTTGACAGAGCTGGTCAACGGCTTTGACTTCGCTGACGTCATCGCAGCCTACTGCCGTGGCTACGAGGAAGGCAACGAGCAGCTGAAGTCGGACGCAGTGCGTTGGCTCCGAGGCGAGTTCTCGACCAAGACCGATGCCCGCCAGGCGTTGGGCGTTCGCACCATCGTGGACGACGCGGCCTTCTATGACCAGCTTAAGCTGATGGCGCGCTTCGTTCGCCTGGCCGGGTTCTCAGGCCTCCTTGTTGGCCTGGACGAGCTGGTGAACCTGTACAAGCTCGCCAATACCCAGGCACGCAACTCTAACTACGAGCAGATTCTGCGCATTCTCAATGACTCGATGCAGGGCACCGCGGTTGGGCTTGGTTTCATGTTCGGCGGCACTCCAGAGTTCCTGCTGGACACGCGGCGGGGCTTGTACAGCTACCCGGCACTGCAAAGCCGCCTGGCGCAGAACACTTTCGCCACCAATGGGCTGGTGGACTTCAGCGGGCCCGTCGTGCGCTTAGCCAGTTTGACGCCCGAGGACTTCTACGTGCTGCTGCAGAAGATTCGACACGTCTACGCTGGGGGAGATGCCGCCAAGTACCTCTTGCCCGACGCGGGCATCATGAGTTTCATGGAGCACTGCTTGCAGCGAGTTGGCGAGGCCTACTTCCGCACACCCCGCACGACCATCACCTCTTTCGTCAACCTGCTCGCCGTCCTGGAGCAAAACCCGGGCACGGAATGGCGGGGGCTGCTCGGGAGAATCGAGGTGGCGGCCGATACGAGAGGCGCCGACGAGCACAGGGTCACGGGCGGTGACGACGAAGACTTCTCGTCGTTCAAGATGTAGGCGTAATTTCAAGACCCCTCACCCATGAGCGACGACAGCAACTCCTTCTCTCTGCTTGATGAACGCATTCAGCGATTCATCTGGGCGGAGGGCTGGGAGGCGCTTCGGGATGCGCAGGAAGCCGCCATTCCGCTCATCGTCAAGGCCGACCGCGATGTCATCGTCGCGGCTGCCACCGCGGCTGGCAAGACCGAGGCAGCCTTCTTCCCGGCACTCACGCATCTGGTTCAGAACCAGGAGGCAGGGCTCATTGTCTATATCAGCCCGCTGAAGGCTCTCATAAACGACCAGTTCGGGCGACTGGAGAGGCTTTGCGAGCGACTCGACGTTCCCGTCTGGCCATGGCATGGCGACGTCTCGAGCAGCGTGAAGAATCGTTTTCACAAGAAGCCGAGCGGCGTCCTGCTCATCACGCCGGAGTCCCTGGAAGCGACTCTGTGCAACCGTGGCTCGTCCGTCGCCGCAATCTTCAAAGGCACGACCTTCTTCGTCGTCGATGAGCTACATGCCTTCATCGGCTCGGAACGCGGCAAGCAGCTGCAGTCACTCATGCACCGCATTCAGACAGCGGTCAACCGCAGGATTCCGCGAATCGGGCTGTCGGCGACGCTTGGCGACATGGGCCTCGCTGCGGAATTCTTGCGGCCTGGCGCAGGCGGTGGTGTAGCCATGGTTCAGTCTCATTCTTCAGGACTGGTCCAGGTTCAACTGAGAGGCTACGAGGAGCTCTTGGTGGTGCGTGAGCCGAAGGACGACGAAGAGGTCGACCCCATTACGCCGGCACAGATTACCTCCCATCTGTTCAAGGTGCTCAGGGGCTCGAACAATCTTGTGTTCCCCAACTCGCGGAGCTTGGTCGAGAAGTACACCAACTTGCTCACCGAGCGGTGCGCGGCCGAAAACGTCCCGAACGAGTTCTGGCCTCACCACGGGAGCCTGTCCAAGGAGATTCGTACCGAGACCGAGGCAGCGCTAAAGCAGAAGGAGCGCCCAGCCACGGCCATCTGTACCAACACGCTGGAACTCGGCATTGACATTGGCGCGGTCAAGAGCGTTGTCCAGGTAGGCCCGCCACCCTCTGTTGCAGGCCTCCGACAACGACTCGGGCGCTCTGGCCGGCGACCAGGCGAGCCCGCAATCCTCCGAGGCGTCTGCGTCGAGAAAGCTCTTGGCGGCCTGCCCTCCTTGGGAACCGAATTGCGACTAAGCACTGTCCAGTTTATTGCCTGCATATCGCTCTTGGCGGAGCGCTGGTTCGAGCCGCCCAGGGCCAACGGCGCACATCTGTCGACCTTGGTTCAACAGACTCTGTCCGCCGTCTCCCAATACGGCGGCGCCACCATCGGGCAGCTTTACTCGCTTCTTTGCGCTCCTGGCGCGCCATTTAGTTCGGTGTCCAAGCCGGAGTTCACAGAGCTCATCAGGCATCTGGGCCAGAAAGACGTGCTGGTCCAGGACTCCACCGGAATCCTGCTCCACGGCCAGCTAGGCGAGAAGTTCGTCAACCACTACACCTTCTACCCAGCGTTCGCTACTGAAGAGGAGTATCGCGTCGTCACTGGCGGCAAGACGCTGGGAACAATTCCTCTGTCGACAATGCTGGCCGCGGGCCAGCGCATTGTCTTTGCTGGCAAGACTTGGCTCGTGCAAGACGTCGACGACCAGCAGAAGTCAATCTACGTAACCCGGTCCCCTGGCGGAAAGCCGCCGCCGTTCGACGGGGGCGGTGGACGCACGCACACCAAGGTGCGCCAAAGGATGCGCGCGCTTCTGGAGGGAAATGAAGTACCGGCGTACCTTGACGCGGTTGCCAGCCGTTTCCTTGAGGAAGGCAGGAAGAACTTCGCGGCCATTGGTCTGGCCAGCCTGGATGTCCTTGACCAGGGCGGCGAGGCCTCGCTCATGACGTGGCTTGGAGACTCGTCCAATGCGGCGCTCGCGTGCCTGCTGCGCCTGCGCGGATTCACTGCAAGCCCCTTCGGGCCTACTGTCGAGATTCGCAAGGGCACCCGCAGCACGAAGGACTTGATAGCAGCGCTGGCCGAAGTGGCTACCGCCGAGCCTCCTGCAGTGAGTGTGCTGCTGGCCGACGCAAAGAACCTGCAGCAAGAGAAGTGGGACTGGGCCTTGCCGAAGCCGTTGCTGCAGAAGACCTACGCCAGCCTGTATCTGGAAGTTGACGAAGCTGTTGCCTGGTGCCAGAGATTCACTCCGACGTCGGCGCCGCAGCATCCTTCGCCGACTGCAGGATAAGCATGCCTCCGCTGAATGCGCCCGAGGCAGCGTAGCGCTCGGGCATCGCCACGAACACTTCCGCGGAAAAGACCGCATGAAACCATAGCAGGGTGCGAGCGCTTCAAACCTACCCCGTCGAGGCTGCTGAGCACCTACTTCGCAATCCGAATAAGACTCTTGACGTCTTCGTTAATCTCAACAAGGTCATCGCCTTCAATCAGAGCGACGTCGAAAGCATTGAATACGGCTTCATTGATGGTTTCAAGTGCACCGTCAAGCATGAGGTCAAGTCCGTCGACAATTGGCTGAATTTCCTCTCGCCGCCAGGCTTGCCTAGTGACGAGCTGTCCAAGAAGCGCCTGGTGTGCCGCGTCTAGCCCGAATTCACCCGCAGCGCAGACTTCCTTCCGAGCGGTGTGCGCCGAGGCGCGAGCCTGCAGTGTCGGTGCGTCTTCACTTTCAAAGACCGTACGAAGAAGCTCTGCTGCCCGCGCGGTTTCCTTCTGCACAACGGCAATCCGCTCTTGGTTGAGTTTTAGGCGCTCAGTGCGGACACCTGAATTAGGTGCGCCTGAACTCGCCGTCTCCAAAGACGGACCCGCTTTGGGAGCCGGCAATTTGAAACGCAGGCCGAGCGCCTTGCCAATCCGCGACATCGTCTTCGGAGGAACACTTGCCTGAACTTCTCCGCGAGAGGCCAATCTGCGCAGGAACGCAGAGGCTGCACATTGATGCGGGTACTTCAATTCGTTGAACCCGCTAACCATGCCCTTGACGGCGACAGCAGACATGTCAATTCCACGCGTATCAACAACCTGCATTCGAGCCAGGATTCTCGTCACATGCATTGCCTCAAGGCCTGGCCAAAGGCTGACTCTCTCTGCAATCGCCGCTTTATCCGCAGAACTGATTTCCCCTGCAGAGGTGGCCAAGTAGAGCGCGAGGTCGATGATGCCCTTAACTTGCAAATACGGTGTCGAAATCTCGGCCGCCCTGTCGTCCTCACTTTCCAAGAACAGCGCGACGCTACTCCCTCCGGCAGCGCGGCCATCTGTCAATAGCTCAAAGGGCTCTAGCCTTACTCCAAGCTTGCCCATCAATGCCCCGAGCAGCCCAAGTGCCTCGTTGGAGAGTGTCGGTGCCTCACCTAGCCTTGCCGCCAACTCTGCAAAGGTCATTACCACAGGCTCAGACGTTACAGCTTCGGCAAGCAGACGAAGTCGCTGCATCCCATCGGTCGGCCACACGACTTGAGGCAGTCGCGCCATGACTTCCAAGGCCGATGTTTTGAAGGGCTCCGAGCCTAGATGCCGGCTGAACTTCGAGAGTTCCTCTGAGCAGTCTTGAACCAACCGCTTAAGGTCGTTTCTTTCTGCACAGTCAGCCGGCACTTCTAGCGCAGTGTCAATCAGGAAGTTCTCGCGCCTCCAAGGACCCATCGCCATCGTGACGTATCGGTACTCAAGTGCTAATTGGGGGCCATTGAATGGTAGACGGAGCCCATTGGGGTACTTCTCTGCAAACCGAACGTCGAACAAGCGTGAAAACAACTCTGCGTGTCGACTAATTGGTGCTGCTCGGTAGAAACTGTCGTCCCTCTCTATCCAAGCGAGCGCCCAGCCAGACGGAAGACCAGCGCGGTCATACGCTAATTGACCAATTGCCACCTGAATTTCGGGTGGCAGTGGGTCACATCTCCGGACAGGGGGAACCGGATTTGTGTATAGGCGTGTTTCTGATAGTTTACATTCGAGTATCGCGGCCAGTCTGTCAGCGCGTGCTCGCAGCAAATTGGAGAGGCTGCCGTAGGACGAGGATAGCGCGCGCATTTCGGCAGCCAACTGACGTACTTCGACTTCACATTGCCCCTGAATCAGCGCCTCATTCAATCGCCGCTCAAGTCCGGCAAAGAACATCAACACAAGGCGAACCGGGACTTCGGTTCGACGGCCCTTGCTGAGCCACTCCAGGTAAGAACCGCGTTCGCATGGCTCGAGATACCGATACGCCGGAAGGCCCTCGTAATAGGTGAGCGGTCTGGTGTGTTGCGGTGTGGCAACCGGAAGGCCAGGGTCAATCAACGAATGGTCCAGGAATTCACGCTGTGAGCGGGCGCTGTCGCCAACGTACACCATACCTGGGATGCTGTATTGAGCAACTTCAACACTCTGACCCAACTCAACCCATCGTTCATTGAACGCAACGGGTGGTGCAGGAATCAGGTACGTTCGCGCAGCGACATCGTCGGAAGCTGGAGGAAGTGTTGCAAGGCCCTCGTTAGATTCGGCTCTCGCCCGCTCGTCTGGTTGCGCTATGTCTGTGTCATTTGGATTGACAAGGTGCTTCTGAGACTCTCCCACTGTCGATGCCCCGCTTGCCACGGGAGAGTCGTGTGCCGACGCTGGGCCG
Source organism: Rubrivivax sp. (assembly GCA_014859905.1). Classification (GTDB taxonomy): domain Bacteria; phylum Pseudomonadota; class Gammaproteobacteria; order Burkholderiales; family Burkholderiaceae_C; genus Rubrivivax. Next base: position 12,757 of record JACZKT010000384.1, on the reverse strand, counting down.
TTCGGCGGCGCGTCGTCGACCAACGTAAGGGAGTCCTCGGCGTCGAGGGACTCGTCGCTTGCGCCCGAATCCGAAAACAACACGACTCGCTCGGCTGTGCTGGTGACGCCCTTGGTAGCAAGCTCCAGAGGCTTGACTCCAACACCGAACGAGCCGAGGACTTTGAAGAGCGCCGCCAAGCTAACTTTCGACATTGTCGCTTGGCCCCCGAACCGTCGACGAAAAACGTCAAGCGCAAGTATTTGTGGCGCCTTGCGCACTTCGGCTTCAAGGCTCTCGAACCACTCCGTTGCATCTGCTGGCCAGGCGACCGTAGGTATCCGGACGAGTCCCTCAATGGTCCGGGCTCTGTCCGGAGAGCGCTCGGCGAAGCGACTGAACGTCGAAAGTTCCTCGAGACAACTCTCAACCAGCTTTCTGAGCTCGCCGCGTGCAGGACTTGAGTCCAGAATGTTTGCGGTCGATTCGGTCACCACAGTCAGAGTCTTGCCGCGAGGGATGGCTTGGGAGGCCGGGCTGTATTTCAGTACCAAAGGACCGCTGTTGCTGGGCAACTCGATACCAGCACCGTATCGCTCCTGATATCGCAAGCGGAACAATCGCTGGAGTTCTGGCGCGCACAGCAGTGCCGATGTCCTCACGGTGCTGTGTGCATCCTGCAGTACCCACTCGAGCGCCCAGTGCGCAGGTAGTGGTGCGTGGTCGAAGGCGGCCTGCGCCACTGCGAGCCGGAGTTCGAACGATGGGCTGAAGGTGGGCTGCGGTGACCTACATGCCACGGCGTACGCGCGTGCCTTCGTAAGTCCACACTCGACAAGTGTGCTGAGGTCAGACGCGTGCTCTTGGAGGGTGCGGGAGAGCGGACCATACAAAGCGGCAAGAGCGCGCATTTCCGTGGCCAACTGCCCCAGTTCTTCTCTGGCACCTGACTCCGCGTGAGTGTCGAACGTCCGGCGCTCCAAGCCCTTGAAGAAGAGCAACGCGAGCCCCGCCGGCACTGGACTCCTTCGCCCATGCATCAGCCAGTTCAAGTAGGCACCTCGGTCGCGAGGAGCCAGAGTGGCGTAGTCCAAGCCGCTCTCGTAGATGAGAGTGCAGACGGACGATGACCTGTCGACAAGCAGTTCCGGGTCAATCATCGAGGGGTCATGCAGCGCGGTTCCTGCGGCGTGCCTGGCGCCAACCCAAATCATTCCGGGAAGAACGAACCCAGCCACAACGACGGTTTCGCCTGGCCTCAACCAGCGAGGGACGAGTGCAATAGGAGGGGTAGGAACGAGGTACGTCCGCGCTGGGACATCGTCGGAAGCCGGAGGAAGCGTTGCAAGGCCTTCGTTAGGGTCGGCTCTCGCCCGCTCATCTGGTTGCGCTATGTCTGAGTCATCTGGCTTGACAACGTGCTTCGGAGACTCTCCCACTGTCGATGCCCCGCTTGCCACTGGAGCGATGTGTGTCGAGGCTGAACCGTTCGGCGTCGCGTCGTCGACCAACGTAAGGAGGGCCTCCGCCTCAGAGCCCGGCTCCGGCGCCAGTGCTTGTTCCCCCGACTGTGCCGATTGAACAAAGCGCTCAGGCTCCGGTTCGCCGCCAGAAGACCCTCCGCTGACCAATGCATGAACTGCTGCTTCAAGCTCCGACATGCTTTCTGCGGGAGGGGTTTCAAGGCGAAGCGAAAGCGGTTCGTGGACTTGGAACTGGGGCTCCGCAAGGGGCATGACCCGCAGCTCATCCAACACTTGGAGCACCTGCGTGCTTCGCAATCCAACTGAGGTCTGCGCTGCTGGTTCTGGAACGGCAGGCTCCGCCACATGCGCGCTAGACGGGCCGGCAGCAACGGTGGGGCCGAGAACTCGAGCGTCCGCACGAGCCTGCGCCCTTGCGCGCGCGCCTTCAATCAAGCGCTCCTTTCTGAGCAGCTCTTCATGCGCCTTGGTCTGTAGCACTTCAGCACTTCGTTCACGAAGTCGCCGCCACTTGCTCGCAACAGTGCGGCAGGCTGCGTGCGCCAAGGCTTCAAGACGGCTGCGCGCCACCGCCTAGCGACTCCTCGTCTGTTGCTGGTGCAGTTCCACCGAGTGCCTCAACTTAGCTGTGCGTGGCTGCGTGGCGCGCGTTGACCACATGACTTTGCGCGCCTGCAGGAGACATGTACGTCACCATTGCACCCCGAAGCACCGGTTGGCACCGCCACCTACAGCGCCCAGATACCGCCCTGCAGCATCGGCAGCGACTACGTAAGAGTTCATCATGGGGACTGCGAACCCAGCGACGAGCATGCATGCAGTGCCCGCTGCTCTGCCAGTCGCACCTGCAGCCTGAAGGGACATGGCCACCTTGTCCACTTTCGAGATTTCCTCGCCCAGCCAAAGGCTCGCGAGCTCGGAGAAGTTCTGGGCCATAGGATTCAGGGCTTCCTGGGTTTGACTGACCGCTTGGCGGCTCTGACTTGCGGGCTCGGTGGCGCGACAGGGGCCTCCTCAGTGGGCGGCTCTGCAACAGCTATCCCCCGCTGCTCGCAGAACGACAGGATGGCGACTTCGAACATGTTGGCCAACGAACGGCGTTCGGCTGCGGCCGCAGCCTCCCAAGCAGCCCGAACATGTCGCGACAGCTTTATCGTGGCCACCTCGGTCTTGGTCTTTGGCCTTGGCATGGGACTTCGTCAGTAATATTCGGCGTAGGGTTGCAGAAGTATTATCTTTGTATTGCTTAGTCTGCCACTCTGGACGCCGCGAGGCAACACGGTGTTCGAGCCTTCCGCTAGGGCTGCGCAGGAACGGGCCATCCTCGAAGGCAAACGGGGCCTGCCGTCATTGGCGCCCCGATTGGCTCTTCAAGGCGAGGTGCAGAATGGCGCCCAGCCGACCAGTTCCTGTGACCAACAATACCTATCGCTGTCGTTGAGCATCCAGCGGTTGCGGTCGTCCTTCACGACGATGGGCGTGGCGCGCAAAGGCGGCAATGCGGTCACGTCGAGTCTGGGCGCGTTCGTTGTGGCGCGCTCGCTCCACGTCTTCCCGCCGCAGGGCAGCCCCTGTTCTGCCCAGTCGCCCCGGCCAAGTGGTCGCCCTATCTTCCAGCGCGCTGGCAATTTCCAAGAGCATGGAAGAACCTGCGACTTTGCCGGTGCCGGAGGGCGTTGGCCCCAGCGACTTGATGCTCGCGCGTCCGACGACGTTGCGCGAGCAACTCCAGACACGAGCTCTTGCCTTCCTTGATGACGGGGATGCTTGCGCGCGAAAGCCGTAGCACCGCTATACTGGTCAAATCCACAGCTTGGAGCGAATCATGGCTTCCAAAATCACCAGCCCCCGCGCAGCGACCAAGGCTTCCAACGTCCTTGGCAGCAAGTCAACAGGCACGACTTCCAAGTCGGCGGCAGGGAGCGCTCTGTCGCAGGCGTCAGCACCCTCCAAGGTGACGTCGGCAACCGCGGCGACTGCCGCCTCGAAGGCTCTGCGGGACGGGCGGTCCAGCGCGGCGACCAAGACTGCAGCGGCTTCGGCACTGGCACAGCGCTCGAAGAAGTGACCTGCGGGACGTGGTGGCCCCGTGCCACCCGACGCACCCCCAGAACACTTGCCTACTGCCGGCTCTTCACGAAGCGCCGCGTTGCCTCGGTCCTATGCATGTCCACGAGGAACCAGGGGCCGTTGTCCAAAGCGCGTATGTCTCTGACCAAACCGCGGCCGGTCAAGTAAGCCAGCGCGGGGTTCAGGCGTCGAGGTGCCCAGCCAAACCGCCCCGCGATTTCGGCCGGCCTGCTCGGGAACTTGTCGTCATTGACCAGGCCCGATGCAACACGAAGCGCGTCGTCAGCCGGGTTCCAGCCCTTCCAGAATTGGTCGAACCTGACGAAGAGCTCAGCCTCTGGAAATATGAAGTCATCGTGCTGGCGCGTGACCAACCCTTTGAGCTCGTGAATAGCATCAACGAGGTCCTCCTCCGGGAGACCCAGTTCTGTGCATAGGTCTCCCAGAGATGCATGAGGCTCAAACGTTCGCGCGTAGTCGGTGGTCTCAACGAAGAGCTTCGCGAGCGCGGTCGCCGCAGCCGAGAACCCCGTGTCAGTTGACCTCGCCAGTTCCACCGCGGCAGGAGCCGGCCCCAACGCCGGCTTTCGCGACACGCCATGGATGTCGTTGATGAGTTGCGTCACATCGAAGGAAGCCGGGTCCACGCTTGGCGACAGGCCGCCCTGAAGCAAGGGCGGCAACTCACCGGCGGGAAGGTCGCTGCGCAGGGCAATGAACTTGGAGCCAGTGCTGAGCTTTCGCATCAGGCCGGCGTCCATCTCTTGCCGCACCCAGGGCTTGTCGATTGAGCGAGGGGTCAGCAGAACGACGAAGTGGGTGCAGTCTCCGAGGCCCTCGTCGATGCGCTGGCGAATGCTGTCACCCGCCGAGATGCACCAATCGGCGAACCAAGTTTCGACCCCATTTGCCTGCAATGCACCGGCGATGCGGCTGGCCAGCGCGCTGTCGTCGAAGGCGTAGCTGAGAAACACCTTCGGCAACTTGCCTGCCTCGGTTGTCTCGGGCCCGGGCGCATCCTGGTCAGCATCGTCCTTCAACCGCTCCTGAACAAGGGCGAGCAGTTCCGGCGAGCCTTCGACCTGCACCTGCAGTCTGTCCAGGGAGTCTCCAGTCACCCCGATGGTCGGAAACTCACCCGTTTGCGGGTGTCGAATCGAGCCCAGGTCGTCGCGAAGCTGCTGAGTCATCGCAAGAATGACCTCGTCTTCAAGCGTCTTCGCGCTGAAGGGCTTGCCGTTGACTTTGATTTCAATCACTGTGTCGTCTCCCCGAATTCAGGACTTCGATGTGCCTTCAACTACCAAAAGTAGCCGCGTAACTGCTATTGGAAGCTGACCTCGGTTCGCGGAGTGCCGTCTGGCCGATGCGTACGGCGCCCAGGGTCAGCCGGCGACCTTGCCACAGGGTGCTCAGCCTCACTGAGTACGCCGAGCACGCCGCTGCTCAATCTGCTTGAACAGGTCCCTTCGAGCATTTCCAGGTGGAGGTCGCTCGCGAGCTGTATGCGCAAGGTCAGGCCGTCAGACATCTCGGTGCCTTTCAACCGGGCATCTCGGCAAGCGGGGCCACCTCTGAGGTCTCCGCTCTCCCCGTCGGCTCATCGCTCTTTGCCAGCAACAGCGTGTTGAGCAGATTCAGCTCGTTGGATGCCATGAAGTAGCGGTCGTCGAAGACCAGGTCCAGCCTCAGCGGACTGACCTCGCCAACGGCAGTGGCCTCTTGCGTCGAGGCAGAACGCTCACGCGTCATCCAAGATAGCTGACTACTGGCGAATCCCCGCACTTCGGATGCCTGGGGCAGCGCGCCCATCATCGTGCTCGCCCACCAGGCCTGCGCCCGAATCGCGGCCGCTCCGACCTCCAACGCGAAGTCGAGGGCAGCGCTCGCTGATGGCCACTCCCATCCCTCGTCCAGCGCCTCATCACGGAAAACCTGCTCTCGAGGAGCCTTACCGCCAGCCGTGCGAACGACCACCACGCCAGCAACGAACCCGCCACGCGCCTGCTCGATAGCCGCACCACAGATGCGGAAGTCGCCGAACTGCTTCTCTACGAGTCGCATGCTCGCCCCCTGCTTGACAGAGCGCAATCGTCGCAGTGCAAGCGCCGCTGTGAAATCCATCCATGGGGTGAGCGTAGGGGGACGAGTCGCTTGAGCCGTCTCCCCCGTCGGTGTCCCCACCTTTGGGGGAGCACCCGTGACGTTCCTCGAGGCGGGACAAATTACCGTCGACCGATGAACTTCATCCTCCCGGCTAGGGATTGGCGGCAAGTTCAGGAACACTACGCTTGCGCGGGCCGCGGTACAACACACAAGGCGGCGCTGTAGGGAGCGAAGGCACCATGTCAACGGTTGTACTTTCTGGCGTGCTCGCCATCTTTGCCCTTTTGTCCGCGGGGTGTTCGACGCCCTTCGAGGCTCCGGAGTTCGAGTCCCGTCCGGCCGGCCAGACCGACTTCCCTGGCATCGCCCAACTCGTCTCGCAGGCACCGGACAGGTCCATCGATGTCTTGATGGTCCACGGGATGTGCACCCACGACGGGACATGGGCGCGGTCCAGCATCGCGAGCCTGAGCAAGGTGCTGGGAGGGCCCGACGCACCCACAGTGACTCCAGAGCCAGTGACAGGAACCCAGACGACTGTTTTCCGGTCGTCGATTCCAACCGCGCACGGCACCGTCAACGCCAGCGCCATCGTCTGGTCGCCAGTCGTGGCGCAGTTGAAGAGCCAGCTCTGCTATGACCAGACCAAGAAATCAGCCGACTGCAAAGCCATCGCGCCGAATGCACCGCCCTACCCTTACAAGCGAGCCAGCCTGAACCGAGCACTCAAGGACGACTTATTGAACGACTGTCTAGCGGACGCGCTCTCTACCAAGGCAAGTCACGTGACGCCATCAGCCAGCAGCTGCAGCTGGCGCTGCTGGCGGCGTCGACGCCGAGCGGGGCAAAGCTAGCGAGGCAGAGCATGCTGAGCGCCGCGAGCTCCGCATCAAAGCCTATCGTCTTCATCTCAGAGAGCCTTGGCAGCAAGGTGGCCTTCGACGCCATCTACAAGCTTCAGACGAGCCCTGACGCCGCCGAGGAGGCTGCGGGCGTTCGCATCTTCGACAGGTTCGCACAGGTGTTCATGGGTGCAAATCAGCTGCCGATTCTGGCGCTCGCAGACCAAGACATCAGTGACGGGGTGAAAGCCAGGGGCCTGTCGGACTATCCCGCAGACTCGCTCGGTGCACTGCTCGGTAGCCGCACGCTCCGCTCATCCGTCATGGCACAGCGACCACTCCAAGTCGTCGCGTTCACCGACCCCAACGACCTGCTGTCCTATGCGCTTGCACGGTCCACATCAGAGATATCGTTCGACGTCATTGATGTCATCGTGTCCAACGAAAGTACCCTGTTTGGTCTTTTCGAGCGCCCCGATACAGCACACACCGGGTACCTGAAAAACGGTGTGGTCACGAAGCTAATCGCGTGCGGGACGAAGGGATGCCCGTGACGCCGACCGGCGCGGCACTGTAGTGGGTCCACTTGCGAGGCAAGGCGCCGCGGTGGCGAGTTCTTGGTCGGCCCTCTCGTGTCCGGACCACCGACTTCGGCGCTGGCAGGACCGGTCTACAGATGACAAGCCTCGTTAGGAGTGGCCACTGTCGCGCGTCGAAAGCGCGTTAGCAACGCGCGCTACCGAAACGCACAGACCGGGGATACACCGCGTTGTCGTGTCGATGCAGAACGCCGTAGCGTTTCCTCATGGCTTGCCAATGGCGTCAAGCGCCTCCCCACACAGCGCCCGCCACTCAGCACTCGACCCGACGCGGTCGGCTCCACGCCCCCAGTAGCCCTTCCAGTAGCGCCGCAGACCTGCCTCCGCCGCAAGCACTCGCGGCTCACTCAAGAACGAACGGCACGCGTGGACCAAGCCCGGCACTTCGACATACGCCGGCCAGACGAACTGTGTGAACAGCTCCAGGTCCGGATGGATGCCACGGATGCCGTCGTCACCGTCTGGCAGATGCGCCCGTTGGCTCATCAGGAAGACCCGCAGCCATGGCAGCGATATCAGCGCCTCTGCCAGCTCCCTCCTGAAGGCAGCCTTGTTGCCAACTGCGAACTCGCAGAACGCCCTGATGGCGCCAGCGCTCAACCCATCCTCGCCCCGGAGGCCCTTGGTCGCGCGCTTTGCCGTCACGTAGTCGCCTTGCTGCAGCAACAGCAGCGGAAGCACGAACCGGACACCGAGGTTGTCGCCTGGGTTCAGCCTGAGCTGCTTGCGAGCTAGGCGAGCCGCGCCCTTCAGGTCGTTGGCCTCGAAGTGCAGTTGCAGGCGCAGCCAAAGCATGCGGTGGTAGAAGCGGTTGCCGAGCTGGACCCAAGGCACGAGTCCCTTGAACCCATCTGGAATCAGCGCCTCGGCTTGCTTGATGAACCGGTCCAACGTCGCGGCTGCTTCGGGCTGGCCGGCTTCATGTTGCATTGAGGCCAGAGCCAGACCTGCCTCCAGGAAGCCAGGCTGTGCTGCCAGGGCCCTCTCGACCCAGATGCGGGCTTGGCGCTTCTGCACCTTCGTGAAGCTGTCGTAGCCCTGCCACTGCTCGTCGAGCTCTTCAATCAGGGCGGAGCATGCGCGGCTCTCATCAAAGTAGCCGCCGGCCGGGCCGCGGTGGCCCTCGTCGTCCTCTTCATCATCGTCATAGAGGACTTCCGGCTCTTCCACGACGAACGCATAGAGCGCTGAGGTTGCCTTCAGCGGATTGCGGGCTCGCACCTCGGCCCAGGACTTGCCCGCACACAGCGAGGCACAGACGCCGTCGAGGACGACTTGGGCGCTCGTGTCGGTCAACATGGCCAAGGTCTCTGCGAAGCGCTCGTAGGCCTGCAGCTGCGCCTCGGGCATCGCGATTTCTCGCTCAACATCTGCAAGCAGCAAGAGCGCGCCACTTAGGGCATCGGGCCAGCTGGCCGGCAGCCGGCCGTCATCCCCAGCAGTGGTCGCGCGGCTGAGGTGGGAAGACAGTTGGTGCCAGCTCTGGAAGCGCACGGCCTGGGCAACGGCCTCCAGGGCCGCGCTGTGCTGGATGGTGACAGTCCGCCCAAGGTACTTTGCTGCCAGCTTGATGCGCTCGCCAAGGAGGCCGGCCAGTTCGGTTGGCTTGTCCCGGAGCACCGTGACGTTGAACGACAAGTCCAGCTCATGGACGGTTGTTTCGTAGGGAGTTGGGGTGGCGCGAAGCGAGGACACGGTCTCTCCTTGGCAGGCGACTGCTGGACGGCCCGCTCGGCCTGCGCCTGCAAAGAAAGGGTGTCTTTGGAGGAAGGCGTGGTGGTAACAGGTCGCTCTGGCGGGTTCTCCGGTGCGGGCGGAAGGCGTGCGACGAACGCCAGGAGGAAGCTTACCCCAAGGCTCGGCTGCCAGCGGCGTTCTAGTTCTACTCCAGCTAGTCGCGACAGTGCCAGCTTCTCCCGGCCGGCTCTCAACCTGAATCCGCGAGCTTACCTCTGACGGCTGCAGTCAATACCTGCGCTGGGCGCGGGTGGCGGTCTGACTTCATGCCGGTACTCGTAGAGTCCGGGGCGGCCAAGCTTCTGGCCGCCGGCTAAGACCCGCAACGGGACGGAGGGGTTCTCAGCCGCAGTGAGGCGGCGGGCGCATGAGCTCGCGGTGCAGAGTTGACCGTGCCTGCTAGGCCCCTGTTGGGGCCCATTCACATAGGGGTTCGCGAGGCTTGCGCCTACGGCGAGGGAGGCCATAATGGCAAGGAATGAATAGGTTTGAACATGCTTCACCGTCGTAACAGCACAACACTATCCCATGATTGAGTCCAACCTCACCCTGAAGGAAGTCGCAGCCCATCTGAAGGTCTCGTTGAGCACGGTTCGTCGCCTCATCCGTAACGGCGAACTGGCGTCGTTTCGCATTGGCATCCAAGGGCAAGTGCGCGTCCCAGAAAGGGCTGTGATACGGCTTTGCGGAGCTTCCGCCGGCGCATCGGAGCCAGCGCAAGAGCCTCAAGCCGTCCAGCAACCGCGGGTGGAACCAGGAGACGTTCGAGTGCTCTCAGGGGCGACGCGCGAAGAGCTTCGCTGGAGCATCTTGAATGCCGACGTCAACGCTGCACTCGTTTGCCTGCCTGCCGAGAGCGTCAACTGCGCGGTCACCAGTCCTCCGTACTATTGGCAGCGTGACTACGAAGTCGAAGGGCAGCTAGGACACGAGTCCACGATTGACGGCTACGTGCAGGCACTGGTGCGAGTGTTTGCGAATCTAAAGCGTACACTGACACAGGACGGCACCTTGTTCCTGAACCTGGGCGACACCTACTACTCCGCCAAGGGCAAGCCGCACGGCTCGGACGAGAAACACAACGGCCGCAACATGATGCGGCGACATCTCCGCGCCGTCGACGGCCCTGGTCTTGGATTGCCGCGCAAGTCACTCATCGGGATTCCGTGGCGCGTAGCGCTGGCGATGCAAGACGATGGCTGGACGCTGCGTAGCGCGGTCATCTGGCAGCGCCCAGGCACGTTGCCGGAGCCCACTGCCCATGACCGGCCTTGGCGCACGCACGAGAACGTGTTCATCTTCTCTAAGGGACCACGTTATTACTTCAAGCGCGATGCCCTCGGAAGCGAGGAGGACGTCTGGAAGATTGTCGCGAGGCCAGAGAACCCCGGAGCGCATTTCGCGCCTTATCCGCGCGAGTTGGTCGACCGCTGTTTGGCATGCGGGTGCCCGGAAGGCGGCACCGTGCTTGACCCATTTGTCGGGTCGGGCACGACAATGGTGAGCGCCTTGGCCAGTGGCCGCCAGGCTGTCGGCATCGAGCTCAAGCCAGAGTACGCCGAGTTCGCTGCGAAGCGCATCCGCAAGGATTTCGGCGAGCTTGCGACCGCGAAGGCCGCTGCGTGACTCAACCCCCGGCTGTTCGCTTGGAGCAGGCTGGGACGGTGCTGGAATTGTCTCCTGGCGCTACCGACGTCGAGGTCTTCGAAGGAACGGTGCTCGGGTCCGTTCTGGCAACGAGCCGACCATCGGTTGAGCTTGACGACGGGCCGGTTTCGGTGTCGTGGCATCAGGACGCCAAGCTTGCGGTATGGAGCACCGACCTGACGAACCAGGTGGGCTTCCACCGTCTAAACGTACAGGTCGCAGGCGCGACGTTCACCTACGACTTTCGAACCAGCACGGCCAAGGCAACATGGGACGAGGTCCGGTCGATGGTCGAGGCGTGCGCGAGCTCATACCTCGGCTACAGGCGCCAATTCACATACATGGCCGCCAACGGCACCATGCGCCAGGTGCGTCTGCCGCAGATTCACTACGCCTGGTTGCGCGACCGGCTTCCCGAGATTGAGCGCCTGGTTCGGTCCATCGACGGGCGCCCGGCGACTAGCAGCGTACGAATAGCCCAGCTGTCGCTTCGCAGCAAGGGCCTGTCGGTCGCCCAGACCAGCCGATTGCTCCGAGAGAAGCATCACCTTCTCGAACGCGCCGTAGGGGGGCCCATCCAGCTCGCGGGCGCGAGCTACTGGCCCTCTCGCGTGGTCGTTCACAACAGAGAGCGACAGTCGCAGCTCGAGGAGCACATCCAAATCGCGGCATTCCTGCAAGTTCTGGCGGCCCAGTGCGAGGACCTGGCGACCGTAGTGGCCACAGCAGTGCAGAGCGAAGTCGAGGACTTTGCCGAACTGGCGAAAGCGCTTCGATGCCTGTCCGTTTTCCGCAATATTTCCGTGCGGCCAAGCGCGAAGCCAACATCGGTTCTGCCTACGACCATCCAGCGCACCGACCGCCGATACGGCCGCATGCGTGACATGCAGGCCGAGTACGGGGCCGACATTGCGGACAGCATGAACTACGCCAGGTCGATTCGCGCGAACGTCCGAGATGTATGGGATGTGTACCAGACCTTCGTGGCCCACGTCGTCGGCAACGCCCTCGGCCTCGAGTACTTTTCCTCGGACAAGGACTTGCGAAAGCGTTCACCGCAAGGCTGGTCGATGGGCTCAGCGGACTGGCGGCTCTACTTCGACACCAAGGCTCCAAGAAACGTGCTGAGCTCGTGGCGTGACGCGACACTGAGGCCAGCCGACGAGCGGCCCGACATCCTGTTAGTCGGCTCAGGTCCGGGTCAGGTCATCGTGCTGGACGCGAAGTTCAAGATTGATGCCGTGGCAAGACGCGCCACGCAGCCTGACTTGTTCGAGATGCAGGGCTACATGAACAGCTTCGCCACGAAGTCGGGCGGCATCATCTTTCCCGGGCCAGCCCCTGCGGCGAACGTGATTGCTGCCGAAGGAAACGCTTTGCTTGAGCTACCGATTCGCGCCAGCCACTTCCAGCAGGAAGGCGGCGTGGAGGCAGTTCATCGCTACGTCCGCGGCGCGCTTGGCTCGGTCAGTACCTGAAGAGGACGTGCCCCGTTCCGAGGTCCTTGGTTCGTAGAAGCGCCTGCAGCGCCGAGATGGCTGCGCCAAACTCTCCGGACCCGGCGTCGGCAGTCGTGGCGAAGACAAGAAGTTCTTCGCAGACCGAGGCAGGCCCACTTAGCTGCGGGACCACCTTCTGCGCGACCTGCTCGCTCAACGCAAGCTTCCAAGGCCTGCCAGACATGGCCACGTAGTCAAGCACGTCCTGTACGACGCCGAACGTCAAAGAAGTTGCCTCGCTCTTGGCGCACGCATGGCAGATACCCCACAGAAGGTCGCCGAACGCCGCCGCCCGAACCTCTGACCCGTCCGCCAGGGCGGCCGTCAGGCGTTGCGTTCTGAAGGCGTCCAGCACACTTCCGAGGCCATCCCTGCTGCGTTTGTCAATGCGGGCCTTGGTTTGCCTGAGCATGTCGATGCACGCCCTGTCAAACTTCGCCCTGTCGTTGCTCGCGACGATGTCGCCAAGCGCATTCGGCATCTCGATGATGTTCGACCGGCGCTTGACCGGGCTGCTGAGCGGCACACGGGTGGACTCTTCGAAGAATGAGTTCACAGTACCCACCACGAAGGCATCGGGAGGGAATGGGCTCGGGGTCCCTTGTCCTGGAAGCTCGACCTTAGCGTCACTCTCGATGGCGGGCAGTAGGCGCGCTAGCCCTACCTTCGCAAGCCCATGTTTGGTTTGGATGGTCGCCCGGCCGCTGGGCCGCGTGAGTGCTGGGCTTTCGTTTGCTCGCCGCTTCGAGTATGCTACATGAACAAACATGCACATATTCGAACGAGAAGTTGGC
>JACZKT010000383.1 GCA_014859905.1 Rubrivivax sp. | reverse complement strand
GGCTCACGATCCTCGAACGCGGTTGGTTGTCGTCCAACGACGTGCTCTTGCATGGCCAGGACAGCGGTGCCTGGCTGGTCGATTCGAGCCACGTGCTGCACGGCCCGCAGACCGTGGCGCTGCTGCGCCAGACTCTGCGTGGCGCACCGCTCCGGGGCATCGTCAACACCCACCTGCACTCCGACCACTGCGGTGGTAACGCGGCAGTGCAGCGCGCCTTCGGCTGCACCATCACCGTGCCACCCGGACAGTGGGCCGCAGTGCAGGCCTGGGACGAACAGGCGCTGAGCTACCGTCCCACCGGCCAGCGCTGCGAGCGCTTCGTGGCCGATGCGTGCATGCAACCCGGCCAGTCACTGGAGGTCGGCAGCCGCCGCTGGTGGGCCCTGGCGGCGCCAGGGCACGACCCGCACTCGATCGTGTTGTTCGACGACCGTGAAGGTGTGCTGATCAGCGCCGACGCGCTGTGGGAGAACGGCTTCGGCATCGTCTTCCCCGAACTCGAAGGCCAGGCCGCCTTCGACGACGTGGCGCAGACACTGGAGCTCATCGACACGCTGGACGCGCGCTGGGTGATACCGGGTCACGGCGCGCCGTTCAACGACGCCGCGGGTGCACTGCAGCGCGCCCGCCGGCGGCTGGACAGCTTCCGCGCCGACCCGGCGCGTCACTCGCGACACGCAATCAAGGTGCTTATCAAGTACCACCTGCTCGAAGAGCAGCAGCAGCCCTGGTCAGAGTTCCTGTCCTGGTTCACCGAAGTCGAGATGTGCCGGGTGATCTGGGACACCCTCGGACATCCCAAGGGCACGATGCCCGCCTTTGCAGAAGACCTGGTGGCCGAACTGGTGGCCTCCGGCGCGCTTGCACGGCGCGACGCACTGCTGCTGAACGCTTGAGCGGCAGCCACCCCCATGCACAGCCACTCGCCTCGTCCGCCGCACACACCGCGTCAGCTGCGCAGCGGACTCATCGTCCTCGGCGCGCTCCCATGCCGGCGTGAAAAAGCCCCTGAGTCATTGACTGACTCAGGGGCTTGATGCTTTGCCCCTTGCGGAGCCTTGAATGGTGGAACCGGGGGGAATCGAACCCCCGTCCGCAAGCCATCACCGGACGGTTCTACATGCGTAGCTGTCTGATTTGAGTTTGAGAACCCCTGTCGCGCAGCAGCACGCTACCTGGATCCCGAGTCATTTGGTTTTAGGCCCGCAGCGAATGACACGCTGCAGGACGAGCCAATGTGAATAACCTCGCAGTCTTCAGGTTTGACCCCTCAGACCCAGCCCATCGGCCAACTGTTGCGAGGCTCACCGGTTTTAAGCGGCGAGGGCGTACGAAGTATCGTTCGCAGTTACTTTGTTTCCAGTGGATTTACGAGCGAACTGGTGCTCGGCATGCCCCGCGCCGACTCCGTACCTCCGTCGAAGCCTGGTCGGTCCCAGAAAACTGATTTTAGGCCATATCCAGCAATGTCAAGAGGTCGTTCGGTTCGGTCAGCACGAGATCGGCGCCCCACTCGTGGATGGGCGTGTCGTTGCCGAGATAGCCCCAGGACGCCGCCAGCGCGCCCATGGCAGCGGCACGACTGGCACGCATGTCGCGAGGGTCGTCTCCGATGTACACGCACTGCTGCGGCGCAATGCCCAGGCGGCGCGCCGCTTCGAGCAGCGGCTGCGGGTGCGGCTTGGTGTGTGGCGTGCTGTCGCCGCCCACCAGGGCCGACGCGCGCGGCAGCAGCCCGAGCGCATGCGCCATCGGCTCCGCAAAGCGCAGCGCCTTGTTGGTGACGATGCCCCACGGCATGCGGTAACGGTCGAGCGCGTCGAGTACAGGCGCGATGGCGTCGAAGAGGGCCGTCTCCTGCAGCATCCGTCGCTCGTAGCAGCGGTGAAATTCGTCGCGCAGGGACTCGTAGGTCGGCTGATCGGGAAAGGCCTGTAATGCGGTGGCCAGCATGCCGCGTGCGCCAGATCCGGCAAAGGGGCGCAGCGCGCCGTAGGGCATGGCCAGCAGTCCGCGGGCGAGCCGCATCTCGTTGGCCACACCGGCCAGGTCGGGTGCGCTGTCGATCAGGGTGCCGTCCAGGTCGAACAGCACGGCGGCCACGCCCACCCTCACGGTGTCTTCAGCCTGGTTTGCGGCAAGCGAACAAGTAGTTCACGCCGGTGTCGCCCGACAGCCAGTAGCGCCGCGTGAGCGGGTTGTAGCCCAGGCCGCGGCTGCCCTGCAGCGCCAGGCCGCCGTCACGGCACCAACGCGCCAGCTCGCTGGGGCGGATGAAGCGAGCGTATTCGTGCGTACCGCGCGGCAGCAGCCGCAACACGTACTCAGCGCCGACGATGGCGAAGAGGAATGACTTCGGGTTGCGGTTCAGCGTCGAGAAGAAGACCCAGCCACCAGGTCTGGCCAGCGTGGCGCAGGCCTGCACCACCGCAGCCGGGTCGGGCACGTGCTCCAGCATCTCCATGCAGGTCACGACGTCGTAGGCGCCGGGTTGCTCTTGCGCCAAGGCTTCGGTGGCGATCTCGCGGTAGTCGAGGTTGTCCACACCGGCGTCCAGCGCATGCAGCCGGGCCACGCCCAGCGGACGTGCGGCGAGGTCGATGCCGGTCACATGGGCAGCGCGGCGGGCCATGGCCTCGGCCAGGATGCCACCGCCGCAGCCGACGTCGAGCACGGTCTTGCCGCGCAGGCCGGCGAGTTGGTCGATCCACTCCAGGCGCAGCGGGTTGATCTGGTGCAAGGGCCGGAACTCGCTTTCCGGATCCCACCAGCGGTGGGCGAGCTCGCTGAACTTGGCCAGTTCCTGGGCGTCGACGTTTTGCATGCCGCAATGGTAACCAGTACAAACCAAAAACCCCGCCGAAGCGGGGTTTGCGAGGTCACCGGCCGGCGGCCGCTGACGTTCACCTGCGGGCGCGAGTACCCACGACTTCGACTTCCACGCGGCGGTTCTTGGCACGGCCTTCCCGGGTCCTGTTGTCGGCGACCGGCTGCTTCTCGCCCTTGCCTTCGGTATAGATACGGTTCTTCTCGATACCCTTGCTGACCAGGAAGTTCTTGACCGCATCGGCACGACGGATCGACAGCTTCTGGTTGTAGCCGTCGGTGCCCACCGCGTCGGTGTGGCCGACGGCGATGACGACTTCCAGGTTCACGGCCTTGGTCTTCTCGACCAGGTCCGACAGCTTGGCCTGCGACTCGGGCTTGAGCACGGACTTGTCGAAGTCGAAGAAGGTGTCGGTCGCGAAGGTGACCTTCTCGCTCACCGGGGCGGGAACCGGAACGGGAG
>JACZKT010000382.1 GCA_014859905.1 Rubrivivax sp. | reverse complement strand
AGCGGCAACGGCATCGACGTCGAGGCGCTGCTGGCCAAGGTCTCCGCCTACGACGCCCGCATCGGCGCGTCGATGCGCCTGATGGTGATGGTCGGCCTGCGGCGCAAGGAATCGGTCATGTGCCGGCCCTACGCCCATGTCCACCCCTTCGAGGAGACGGGACTGCCCGACGAGGCACGAGAGGCGGATCGGTATCTGTGGACCAAGGGCAAGGGGGGCCGTCCGCGCTGGCTGGCGCTGGCCACCGAAGCGCAGCAGGCCGCCATCGAGCACGCCCACAGCGTGGTCAGCGGCCACGATGCGCACATGGGGGCGCCGGATCGCGACCTGAAGTCCAACCTGCGGCGGCTGGACTACGCGCTGCGCAAGTTCGGTCTGACGAAGCGTGAGAGCGGCACCACCGGGCATGGCGCGCGGCACGACCGCCTTCAAGGCGAGTACGAGGACACGACGGGCACGCCACCGCCGGTTCGCGGTGGCGGGCCTGTCGATCCGGCACTCGACCGGCAGGCACGTCTGCACGTGGCGCGCATCGCGGGTCATGCCCGTGTCCGCTCGGCTGGCGCGTACATCGGTGCGATCCGACGCGCACCGGCCGGGAGCAACAACTCGGCCCAGGGCAACCCGCCCAAGCCCTGGCGGGACGACAGGGACGACGGTGACGAGGCGGTCCCGGCCGCCTGAGCCGGCCTAGCTCGGGTCGAGCCGGCCGATGGTTCAGGTGCAGGCCGGCGCTTCGGCGCCGGCCACGCTGGCCGTGTCACCCGCTTCACCCTCCGACGCCGAGGCATCGGCTTCCGGCTGCGTGGCAGGCAGGCGGGCAGCCAGCCCCGCCCGGCGAGCAGTTGCTCGGCCTGCGCGACGGCCGCGTTCTTCTTCAACGCCGCCAGCGGCCCCGCCGCCTCGGCGCCGGCCACCTCGTGGACCACCTCGACCACCCGCGCCTTGGACACATGCTGCAGGTAGGCCTCGCCGGTCGCCGACCACCAGCGCGTCATGTCCAGGCCGAGGGCGCGGGCCAGGCCGTCGTTCACTGGCCGGCCACCGTCAGTGCCGGTGATGCCGTTCACAGTGGAAGCGATCAGGTAGGTCAGCAACCGCTGCACCGTCTCCCGCGGCTGCCCCAGCATCCAGCCAAAGACCGCTTCGGGCTCCTTGGGCAGGCGCTCGATCCAGGCGGCACGGTCGGCTTCGATGCGCTGCGCCGCCGGGCTCGCCTCGATGTCTTCGGCCGCACCCCGCAACTCATACTGGTTGCCGGTGGCGCTGATCGCCAGGAGGTTGGGCAGGCGGTAGGCGCCGTGGAGCGGGTCGGCCAGCAGCTTCAGCGTCAGGTGGGTCGTCAGCGCCGCCAGCGCGACCTCGGGGCGGTCCAGCAGCTCGGCCTGGATCGCAGCCACGCGGTGGGCCGTGAGCCGGCGCATCAGCTTCTCGGAGTGCGCAGGTCGCGTCGTGGCGCCGGGTGCAGACGGGAGGGACACGAGGCCCGAGGCGGCGCCCGGCTGCCTGTCGTCGGTCGGACCTTCGCCACCGGCTGCCTTCTGGTCGGCGGCCCTGGTGATGGCCTGCGCCAGTTCGACCCGGTCCTCGGGGCGGATCAGCCCAGCCTTGACCGCGGCACGGCCGTCCGCGCCGACATGTACGACGCAGCCGGCCAGCGCCATCCAGGCCGCAGGCCATTCGGTCAGCGCTTCGAGCTTGGCCTTGCGCTCTTCCTCCAGCACATCGGCCTCGGCCTCCAGGGCGAGAAAGGCGCGGTCACGGGACGCTTCGTCCTCGCCAGCGGCGTCGGTCGGTTCGCTGGCCTCGCCGTCGCCATCGCCATTGCCGTCGCCATCGCGGTCCACCAACGCTTCCATCCGCTCATGCAGGGCGGTGATGCGCGTGTCCAGCGCCTCCAGCGCCTGGGCTTCCTCGGGGGTCGGTGCGCGACGAGGCTTGCGCAGTTCGCCGTGCTTGACGTATTCGTCGTAGGCGAAGCGCGGGCGGATGTCGACCCACTTCCAGCCCTCGGCCAGCAGTTGCTTCGCACGCTTGCCCAGCTTGTCGGCGGCGAGCCGCTCCAGCAGGGCCGGGTCCAGCAGGTAGGCCTTGCTGTCGTCGTCGCTGAACAGGTCGCGGCGCAGCGGTCCGCCCGCTTTCTCGTAGGCCTTGACGGTGACGAAGCGCGCGAGCGGGTCGGCGTCCGACTCGATCTCGCCCCGGGTGAGCAACTGCCGCAGGTGCTCCGGGCGCTGGTTCCAGCTCGGCAGACCGGCCCAGGCCTGCTCCTGGCGCTGGTGGTCCTCCACCGAGGCCAGCACCATGAGGCAGTCCAGGCCGATGCCGCCTTCGCGGTAGAGCGCCATCAGCTTGGGTGAGACGCTGGCGAGCTTCATGCGGCGCTTGACGATGAGGGGCGTCACGCCGAAGGCCGCGGCCACGTCCTCCATGGACTTGCCCTGGGCCAGCAGCTTGGCGAAGGAGGCAAACTCGTCGGCCGGGTGCATCGGCACATGGAAGCAGTTCTCGGCGAGGCTCGCGATGAGCGCCTTGTCGGCGGGCACGACGAGCACCGGCACGGGGTAGTTGTCGGCGATGTCGCCCTGCTGCACGAGCAGCGTGAGCGCGGCCAGCCGACGTCCGCCGGCGCAGACCTCGTAGCGCCCGCGCGGCGCCTGCACCACGACGAGGTTCTGCAGCACGCCGCTGTCCTTGATCGAGGCGGCCAGTTCCGGCAGCGACATCGCGGGCGCCGTGGCGCTGCGCGCCTGGTGGTCCTCGGACAGGACCAGCTCGTTGAAGGGGACGAAAGTGCGAGGGGACGCCTCGATGATGGCGTCGACCTCGGCTTTGGAGAATCTCATGAGCGACTCCTGATCGGTTGCATGGCAGGCCGGCGGCCCACCATGCGATCAGGATCCCATCGACCCCGTGCGCTTCAAGTGGTGGCGAGGACGAACCACCGATGGCCCCGTCAGGCGGCAGGAGTGGGCGTCAGTTCGCCTGGGAATGCCCGGTCGACTTCAAGGAGGCCAACCTCTGAGCCACCTCACGCTTGCTGATGCCGCGCAGCGCGGCGATGGCCGCGAGGTTCTTGCCTCTGGGGCGCGCCTTGCCTTGTTCCCAGGCATACACGCTCTGACCCGAGGCGCCGACGAGCAGCCCGAAGTCAGCCGCCGACAAGCCCAGCCGCTTGCGATTGCTGGCCATGCCGGAGGCACGGAACCTGAACTGATCGGCGCTCTCCAGTTCCCCAGCCTGCGCTGCACGAGGCGACTGGCTGTGGACAGTGCGCGCGGCCTGCTTCAACGACCGCTCCAACTCGCTCACCCGGCGCTTCAGCGATGCGCTGTCCGCACGCGCCGCCGCGAGTGACTTCTTGATCGCATCGACTTCGCTGCGCAATTCCTTGCGAGCCAGACGAACGATCTCGGCCTTGAGCACGGATGCAATGTTGGGCATCGCGCGATTGTGCCAAAGGCCCGGGGCCGGTCGAGGAACGATGGATGTAGCGATAGAAACCGCCAGGAGCCGGCGCTTCGTCCCACCGGTCCACTGGCCAACGGCAGCAGGTCCACCCGGCGCCACAGCCTCGCCTTCAGCGCGTCAAGCCACGAGGCGGCCTCCCGCCTACCCGCCGCGATCGACGGAGCGACCGCTTTCTGATCTTCCACTTGGCGACGTGGCCGTCGCTTGACGACCCACAGCTGCCGCTGAGGTCGTGGAAATGCTGGCGGTGGAGCTGACATAGCCGATCGATTTCTGGCGCCCACTCTGTTCGGGGTCATGGCGGTGGACCCCTTGACGCTCATCTCTCCAGTTCGAGCCCGCCGGACGCTCGCAATGTGGGACGCCTGCCTCTATTGAAGCCTCCCGGCGAGGCTGCTTCCAGACCTTGTCCGCACCGTAGATCCGAAAAGTGCTCGTCCCCACGCGCTCGATCTCGGGCAGCAGATCGGCATCGCGCTGCTGTCGCGGCGGGCGCAGCTCGGATCTGTGCCGGGGGATGGCCGGTAGTGGTCATCCCTACCGTGATCCTCGCTGCATAACACGAACTGCCTACCGGCGGCAGCGCGCTCATCAACTCGAATGAGCGGCGCATTCCATTCGTGCTTCGGCAGCCAGGCTCTCGGCATCGCGATAGATCGAGGCAACCGCCAGCACTCTGCCTTGGCGCATGTACCGCAGCGTGCAGTCACGGCCCGCGATGTCTCCTTCGATTGCGATGTCGTCCCAGCTTTCGGCATGGCCGACGTAGTTGATCGGCACGTCGTAGTGCTGGCTCCAGAAGAACGGCACGGCGTCGAATTTCTCCTGGGCGCCGAGCATGTTGAGGGCGGCGGTCTGGCCCTGGCGCTGCGCAACGACCCAGTGCTCGACACGGATCTCCTCGCCGCTGTGGCGGTCGGGCCAGCGTGCGATGTCGCCCGCGGCGTAGATGCCCGGCACACTGGTTTGCAGACAGGCGTCGACCATGACGCCACGGTCGAGCGTGAGGCCGGCCATCTCGGCGAGCGCCAGCCGTGGCCGCACGCCGACGCCGACCACCACCAGGTCCGCAGCGATGGTGCCCCCGCTGTTCAGCGTCACCTGCCGCGCTTCGATAGCGCTGGCCGTGTCGCCGAGGTGGAAGATGACGCCGTGCTGCTCGTGCAGCTGGCGCACGAAGTCGCCCAGTTGCGGGCCCAGCACGCGCTCCATCGGGCGCATTTCCGGTGCCACCACGTGTACCTCGATGCCGCGCGTGCGCAGGGCGGCGGCCACCTCGAGGCCGATGAAGCTTGCCCCCATCACCACGGCGCTTCGTGCCGTCGCCGCCTGCGCAATGATGGCGCGGCTGTCGGCCAGGGTGCGCAGGGTGTGCACGTGCGGCAGGCTGCTGCCAGGGATGGGCAGGCGAACCGGCTCTGCACCGGTGGCCAGCAGCAGCCGGTCGTACGCGAGCTTGCTGCCGTCGCCCAGTTCGAGCTCGTGCGCGCGCGCATCGAGGCCGATGACGCTGCCCTTCAGGCGCAGGTCGATGGCCTGCTCGGCGTAGAAGCCATCCTCGCGCAGCGGCATCCACGCCTCGGGCGCGCTGCCAGCCAGGTAGTCCTTGGACAGGTTCGGCCGATCGACCGGGGGCGCGTCGTCATCGCTCAGCATCACGATGTTGCCTTGGTAGCGCTGGCGCCGCAGCATCTCGGCGGCGGCAAAGCCGGCCGCGCCGCCGCCCACAATCACGATCTTCTGTGGCGGTGCAACCGCTGTTGGCGATGCGGCGCCGGAGGCGGGCTTCGGCACCACCTTGCCGAGCACGACCACCTTGCCCGCCCGGATCTCTGTGGCCCAGCAGGCCACTGCGCTCAGTGCCGGCGCGCGCACCGCTTCCCCGGTGCGCAGGTTGAAGCACGCGTGGTGCCAGGGGCAGCGCACCGTGTCGTCGACCATCAGACCTTCGGCCAGGGGGCCGTGGTAGTGGCTGCATTCGGCGCCGATTGCGAAATACTCGTCGCCGCGGCGCGCGAGGAGCACCGCGTCCTCGCCCACGTGGCCGGCCAGCATCGAGCCATCAGCAAGCGCTTCGGTCACCACACCCTGGGTGAGGTCAGGGCCCTTGTCCTGGGCGGGGTCGGTGCTCATGTCGATCTCCGGTTCGCGTGTGATTCACGCCTTATGCCAGAGGGGCTTGCCCCTGGCGGCCGCGCAGTTTCCGCAGCGAGCCGGAGGTGGCCTGCCGATGGCATCCCAGGGACGGTCCACCCCAGCGGATCTCGGCGGGGGTCTTGGCCGGGACCGTCTCCTGCGAACGTCACTGACCGGCATCATCAATCTGGATGACAGGTTCCAGGCGGCGAGTTCGGCGCACCGACGTTCAAGCCTCGACCCAGCGCAGTCGGCTGTTTCTTCGGATTCGACACCAGAAGGCGGACTGTCGTCCGACCGCCTACGGGTGACCTTGCGGCGCGCGTCGACCCGTGGCCAAGCTTGCCCGCGCTCGGCTTCGCCATCGGCAAAGCGGCCATGCGTGAGCCCGACCCTGTCGTTCAAGGCAGGTCGCTGTCGCGGTCGTGCTCGTCAATGCTGGTGCCGTACGGCGCCAGCGTGGTCAGGCGAGGATCGTCGACCGCACCGCCGACCGTGAAGTGATAGAGCGACTGGAACGCAAGGTCCTCGATCCCGAACACCCGATGCACCGGATCGTCGAAGAAGCAGCCGATGCCTGTGGCCCGCACCCCAACGGCTTCGGCTTCCAGATACAAGACCTGCCCGACCATCCCGGCTTCCCAGAACAGTCGTCGATAGAACCAGGCCCCGTGCGTGAACAGCGCCTCCTGATACTCAGCGATCATTGCGAGCGAGAAGGCGCCGTCGCCGGCGATGTCCTGGTGGCAGCTGAGCTGCGTTGCAAGTCGCCTGGCGTCGCCGGCCTCGAGCATGCGCAGCGGCAAGTCGGGCGGACAGCCCGACGGCGTCGACCAATCGAAGCGCGGGTGCATTGCGCGCGTCAGGTTGCCCATCTTGGTCGGGTTGCGATCAAGCAGGTACAGCCCGGGCACGATGTCATCGACCCGATGGACGAACAGTCCGAGGTGGATGGTTGGATTCCAGGCCATCGTGTCCCAAGGCATTGGACGCTGGCTCGCCGGCAGTTCGACGCGCGGCATCAACCGAGCGAGCATCCGGTAGAAGCTTGCGGCCGTGATCGATGTGTGGCTGTCACAGGCCTGCAGACTGCGCCGTTGCAGGATGATCTGTGCTGCCACAGGGCCATCTTCGCTTGCGAGGCCGTTGCGCTCGACCCCCGGCGTTGCGATCGTTTCGTGCCCTTGCTTCTCGCCGGCCGGTTTGCGCGTGGCGGCGGCGACTTCGTCGATGACCTCCCAGCGCACCGGATCGTCACGGCTGAGCCGGTTCGCGGCACCGTGCCAACACTCGCGAGTCAGTTGGTGCGCGAGGGCCGAATCGAGGTGCGGCGGTTCCCCATAGTGCGTACGGGCCTGTCCGTCCCCAGTGACGTCGGTTGGCCAGACTGCCAGCACGGCCACCGGGTGCTCGCGCTCGGCACCGACGAAGTCCTCGGCCCGATTCAACCCCAGCAAGTCTTCGATCGCCTCGTGGGTCAGGCCATCCAGCAGCATCGCTGTCCAGCCCAGGGTTGCAGCCGCGATGCGCAGTGCGCCGATCGCGTGTCCTGCGTCATGCTGGCAATAGCGGAACGCACGCTCACCGTACTTCCATGCCTCGCGCCAGTGGATCGACGACAGCCCGACCAAAAATGCGTGCGCCGGGAACTCGAGCATCAACGCCTCGTACACCGGGGTGCTGCAGTCGGCGCGCCGCTCGAGCGCGTGCTCGCGTGGTGCGTAGTGGTACAGGCCTGCGGCCTCGCCAAGCCCGGGCAACGCGCCGATCAGCACGTAGCCCTCGGTCGGATGCAGGTTGCCGCTCGACGGATTGCAGCGTAGCGCCCAGCGCGTGGCGCCGACCTGCTTCCATGCGGAAATCGCCAGCCCGTATTGCAGCAGCCGCGACAGCGAGCGGACCGTGACGGGCATGCTCGGCACCGAACCGCGGCGGTACAGGTCGTCGTAGTGGGGTGACGCCGGTGCGTCATCAGGTCCGAGCAGCGGCAGGCGGACCAGCGGTGCCCCTTCGTAGCGGCGCAACGGATTCGGCTGGTTCGCCCAATCGAGCTCGCCGGGCCCGGGCGCATAGCGGTCGAAGTGATGCTTGGTCCGCTCGTGATAGCGCAGCACCGCTTCGATCTTCTCGGTGTCGTGCATGGCAGCGACAGCCGTACCGACGCCGCCTGGTGTCAGCCCCGCTGTCCAGTGATGTAGTGCTCGAGCTGCTCGATGATGAACTGCTGCTCGGAGATGGTGGCCTTGACCAGGTCTCCGATCGAGATGAGACCAATCAACTGGCCGCCGTCCATCACCGGCAGGTGGCGCATCCGGTTCTGTGTCATCAGCGCCATGCACTCGTCGCTCGTCTGGTGGGGGCGCACATACATCACCGGGCTCGACATGATGTCGCCCAACAGCGTG
The DNA here is from genome assembly GCA_014859905.1 of Rubrivivax sp. Lineage (GTDB taxonomy): Bacteria > Pseudomonadota > Gammaproteobacteria > Burkholderiales > Burkholderiaceae_C > Rubrivivax. Next base: position 3,016 of record JACZKT010000382.1, on the reverse strand, counting down.
TCCATGGGCGAGCGAGCCATGAGTACGAGCTTGCGCGCATAGTCTCGCTCCGAGACGAGGCCGACGATCTTGCCGTGTTCCACCACCACCAGCGCACCGATGTTCTTCTCGGCCATCAAGCGGACCGCCTCGTGGGCCGAGGCGCTCGGCTCCATGGTGTAGACGGCCTGGTCGGGTTTGGAGCCAAGAATCTGCGCAACGGTATTCATGATTCATCCCTCGAAGGATCGTGGTGTGGAGCGAAGCAGGTGGCGTCGCTCACCAGCGCAGTTAGTCAAAGAAGGACATCGAGTTCAAGCGGAGGATGCTCCACCACTCGTGCAGACATCGGTCGACGGCCTAAATGAGAGACGGAGCATCAGCGGCGTGCCGTTGTGCGCCTTGATACCCACTCGATCGGTGTTCTCGATGATGGGCTCGGCCACCGACACCGAGATGGAGCGCAGCGCAACTGTGCAGTGCCCCCAGGATCAGGTGTTGGCCACGCGAGCCGATTGTGCGCTCGACCAGCCAAAGCACGCGGCGCACAGTGTGTTGCACGCCAGGCACTTCGACGGTCTGCTCCCAGGTCGCCACGCGCCCGCGCCCGCGCGAGGACGCAGGCAATATCAAGGGTATGCGGGAAGACAGAGCCTCGCGATCGTCCATCAGGTCGTTTCGCGCTCGGGGGCTTTCCCGTGAACCTGGAGGCCGGTTCCTACGGCCGCGGTTCCCACCGATCAGGCGGATAAGCCCGGTGAAGAGACCTTCACGGTTGCGGCCCGCCATTGCCGACCCGTCTGGAAGAGTGCCACCGCCGATCAGGCGCGCGGTTTGGTGGATCGAGACGTGAGGGGGACGTCGATTCGGCGCGGTCTCTTTTGCTACGACGGCTGGGGTTTGCTCGCCTGCCCTCTGAGTAGTCGCCGCTGGGCATCAACGTCAACGCGATCGCAGCTAGCAGCTTAGTGGGAGCTTCCCAGGCAGCCATGATGGTGATCGTCGGGCAGCATTCCGGCCATCCACAATCTCGCGCGGCATGTCACGAGGGCACTCGATATGGACGTCTCCGGGGTTGCGGCAATGAGGCTGATCTCCCCGGAAGCTGCCGGCCACCAGCGACGGCATCTGGCTGGCACTCCCGCCGGCGAACGGCTGCTGATCGGCATCACGCACTTGAATGGCAAGTCCCAGGCGCTGAGTTCGGCGAATCGGTCGTCAAGCTGCGACCCATAGGAGTCTTCCGGCTGCGATCCATGAACGGCGGCAGTGCAGTTGCTGTCCTCGGCGGCCTGTCCATCAACGCATGGTGTCGGCCATCTTGCGTTCATACGGCCGACCCAGGGCTCCCGGATCATGCGTCCGGCTTCGAAGGTGGTGCTGACGTTCGCGGCGTGCGCAGGGTTGCCGGGCCCGCGCGCATCGTCGCGCAGGCCTGCGGCCGAGACAACCTCGGCTCAGCGCGTTGCGATCGCGCGCATTGCGGTGGGTGCCGGCGCCAACCCGAGCCTGCGGCAGAGTAGGACCAGCGCCGACGCACTTAGGGCGACCGCGCCCGTGGCGCCGCCGCTCAGCAGCGCGGTCAGTTGTTCGAGCGCACCGGGATTCACCTCGTGGACGAAGAGCGTCAGTTCGAGGATCTGCTCGCTCGAATAACGAGCCGCCATCTCCAAAGGGATGGTGACCAGCGCTGCGCCGTCGCGCTGAAGCAGCGTCGCGAACGCGCCCGAGGCTACGGTCACTAGGCTCAGCGTGCCCAGCGGCCGCAGCAGACAGGCCAACATCTCGGCGCGCAACGGCACGCTGGCATAGCGGTAGATGCGCGACACCAGCCTGGCGGCCGCGACCTCGAGGCCGCGCAGGCTCCGAGGCACCTCGCGGCCCGCCTGCGCGGCGGTACTTGGGACAACTTGCTGAACCTGCCAGGCACGCTCGGTAGTTGCCAGCACGGCCTGGGCGTGGAGCAGGATGGGCGCGGTCAGTGCCGGGATCCGGTGAGGTCGGGTCGGTCGCATGCGGGTGCATCTCCTTCAGCCCCAGGACAAGGGGTTCTCGGAATTCACCTTACCCCGGCCCGCCGCCGCATACAGTCTCGGGATGTTGCGAATTGCAAGCAGGTGGCAGCGGCAGGGCATCACAGGCGTGGCGGCACGACCCTGGCACCGCGCCGCTCCGGCGTCAACTGGCAGCGTTGCCGGTTGCACTTCATGCGCAGCGCCCTGGCGCTCGCGGCAAGACGCAGCGGCGCATGGTCAGCGCAGGCCATCGGCACGGTATTCGTGCAGGACTCGGCCGACGCCGCGCGGGCGCAGGGGCGCACCGTGGCCGATTAAATGCGCGGCAGGTTCACCAGGCTACCCGGCCGCCGAACTTGGCTATCAGCTTTCTGCCTCTATGTTCGCCTGCATGGCAGTCGCTGGTCGACCCCAAGCCGACGCGGGACCAGCGAACTGGCTGGCCGGAAACCTGACGGTCGCGCTGACGCGCAGTCGAGGCTGCGTGAGGTACGGCGCTATGCTTGAGGCTGTAGTGCGCATGCACTACAATGAATATATGAAAACCGCCGTCATTCCCCAAGTCCGTGTCGAGCCAGAGTTGCGCGCTGATCTTGACTCGGTGCTCCTGCCTGGCGAGACGCTAACCGAGTTTGTCGAGACATCGGTGCGTCGCGCCGTTGAATTCCGCCGCGTGCAAACGGACTTCGCCGCGCGTTGCGAAGCCTCGTTGGTAGCGTACGAGCGCACCGGGATTTCCATCCCGTCGGAGGTTGTCTTGTCGAAGCTTGAGGCGAAGGTCGCAGCGCGGGTGAAACAGCTGCGCAAATGACCTTCAAGGTCGAATTCACCCCCGAGGCGGACACAGATCTGGATCGTCTGTTCGACTTCCTGCTGGAACGTGCCCAGACCGTAGAAGACGCCATGCGCGCCTACGAGGCTGTCGAAGTCATTCGCGCCGTTGCGAACAGTCATCTTTCGACCACGCCCTACAGCTACCGCAAGGTCGGTCAACGTCCAACACTGCGTGAGCTCATCGTTCC
>JACZKT010000381.1 GCA_014859905.1 Rubrivivax sp. | reverse complement strand
CGGCCCTCGCCCGGCGAGTCCACGGCCGCCTTGACCAGCGAGTTGTCCTCGTAGCACTTCACCGTGCTCACCGGCCCGCAGAAGCGGCGCCGCGCGCCGTAGCTCTTGAACACCGGCGGCAGCACGCGCAGCGTCTGGCCGTCCCGGTGCGCGTCGCAGAGGTCGCAGGTGGCGAAATCGGGAGTGGCGGCGGGCGCAGTCATGGCGCGGTTTCCTTCACGTCTTTCACTTCCTTCACGCGCGGCAGCATCACCTGGTGCTGGCGCAGCGTCTTGAGAATGATCGAGGTCGAAGTTTCCGCCAAAAGGCACATCTGCGAGACCACGGCGTCGAGATGCGCCACGTCGACGACGGCGATCTCGAGCGTCCAGCTGTCCTCGCCGGTGATGTTCCAGGCGTTGACGATCTCCGGCGTCTGCGCGATCAGCCTGACCATGCGCGCGTAGTCGGCGCGCCCGACGCGCACCAGGGCACGGATGCCGTAGCCCAGCGCCGCCAGGTTGACGGTGGCCCGGTAGCCGGTGATGACGCCGGCGGCCTCGAGCTTGCGCACACGTTCTGCCACCGCCGGTTGGCTCAGGTGCACGCGGCGGCCGAGTTCGGCCAGGCTCAAGCGGGCGTCGGCCTGCAGTTCGGCCAGGATGCGGGTGTCGAAGGCGTCGAGCGCCAGCGTGTTTTGCATTTTAAAGACTTTGCGCCTGAAATTCGATGAAAGCAAATAGAAGCGGTCAATGGTCCTTCGATCAACCATGGAAACAGGTCGATCGGCTTTGTACGATGGCAAGCATGTCGACCACCCTCGCCCTCCGCCCGCCGGCGCCCCTGCGCCTGCCGCCGCTGATCATCGGCTGCCTGGCCGCGACCTGGCTGATCTGGGGCTCCACCTATCTGGCCATCAAGTGGGCGCTGGTCAGCCTGCCGCCGTTCTTCCAGATGGGCAGCCGCTTCGTCGCTGCCGGCCTGCTGCTGGGGGCCTTTGCGCGCTGGCGCGGCGCCGGCTGGCCGAGCCGCGGCGAATGGTTCAGCGCCGTGGTGCTGGGCGCGCTGATGCTGGGCGGTGGTTACGGCGCCACCGCGGTGGCGCAGACCAGCGTCAGTTCGGGGCTGGTGGTGGCCTTCATCGCCGTCGTGCCGGCGCTGGTGGCGCTGGCGCAGTGGCCCTACGGCGTGCGGCCTACCGTGCTGGAGACCGCCGGCATCACGCTCGGCCTCGCCGGCGTGCTGCTGCTGACGCAGGGGCAGGGCTTCGCGGCTTCGCCTGCGGGGCTGCTGGCCATCGGCCTGGCCTGCGTGACCTGGTCGCTGGGCACGGTGTGGGCGCTGCACGGCCTGCCCGGAGGCCGCCGGCTGACACTGGCCCCCGGTGCCGCGGGCTTTGCGAGCCAGATGCTGGCCGGAGGCGCCATGCTGCTGGCAACGTCATGGCTGGTCGGCGAGCGGCCCGTGCTGCCCCCCGACGGCCGCGCGCTGGCGTCGTGGTTCTACCTCGTCGGGGCCGGCTCGGTGGTCGGGTTTTCGGCCTACATGCTGCTGCTGCAGCGCACCAGTGCCGCGCTGGCGTCGAGCTACACCTTCGTCAACCCGATCATCGGCCTGGTGCTCGGCGCCACGCTCGGCGGTGAACTCATCAGCACCCTGGAGTGGGCCGCCGCCGGCGTCGTGTCCGCCGGCGTCGTGCTGCTGCTGCTGGGGCGGCGCGAGCCGGTGCCTCAGGCGCGTTGAGCCGCGGCGCGGATCGCGCTGAGCGTGGTGCGCGTCGTGCTGATGTCGGTGTCGAGCTTCAGGTGCAGCAGGGTCGGCACACCGGCCCCGATGAAGCGCTGCAGCGCCGGTTCGAAGTCGGCCGTGCGGTCGATGAATTCGCCACGCCAGCCGAAAGCACGGGCGAAGGCGGCGAAGTCGGGGTTGAAGAGCTCGCTGCCGCTGACGCGACCGGGGTAATCGCGTTCCTGATGCATGCGGATGGTGCCGTAGCTGCCGTTGTCGACGACCACGCTGATGAGCTTCCGGGCGCCGTAGCCGGTGGCGGTGGCGAGTTCCTGGCCGGTCATCAGGAAGTCGCCGTCGCCAGCCACGTTGACGACCGTGCGCTCGCGGTGCAGCAGCGCCGCCGCCACCGCCGCCGGCAGGCCATAGCCCATGGCGCCGGAGGTCGGCGCCAGCTGCGTGCGGCCGTGGTGCTGCAACCCCGGATGGCGGCAGTAGCGATGCAGCCAGCCGCTGAAGTTGCCGGCGCCGTTGGTGTAGACGGTGTCTTCGGGCAGCAGGCGCTGCAGTGTCTTCACCACCACCGCCAGGTCCAGCGGTTGCACCGCCGGCGCCACCAGGTTGGCCTCGTAGTCGGCGTGCGCCGCCGCCGCATGCGCAGCCCACGGCACATTGGCGGGGGCGGCCAGCGTTTCCAGCGCCTTGGCGGCACAGGCCATCGATGCCTGCAGCAGCAGGTCGGCAGCGTAGACACGGCCCAGCTCCTCGGCGCCGGCGTGGATGTGAACGAGCTTCTGCTCCGGCTGCGGTGCCTGCAGCAGCGTGTAGCCGCCGGTGGTCATCTCGCCCAGGCGCACGCCGAGGGCGATGACGAGGTCGGCGGCGCGGATGCGCGCCGCCAGCTTGGGGCTGATGCCGATGCCCACGTCGCCGGCGTACAGCGCGTGCCGGTTGTCGAAGGTGTCCTGGAAACGCCAGCCGCAGGCCACCGGCAGTCGCCAGTTCTCGGCAAAGCGCTGCAGCGCGCTGGCGGCCTCGGCGTCCCAGCCCGAGCCGCCGGCGATGACGATCGGTCGCTGCGCCGCCAAC
>JACZKT010000380.1 GCA_014859905.1 Rubrivivax sp. | reverse complement strand
ACCACGTACAGCACCGCCGCGACCACCGCGAGCAGCAATGCTCCGCCCGGGGCGAGCGTGGGAGAGGCGGTCGATAGAATCATCACGACAGTGTACTGACCAAGGGCCTGCTAGCCGCGGGTACGCATGGCGATGGCCTCGACCCTGACTGACCGGCTGAGCAGGCTGGTGAAGACGATGCGCGGCCAGGCCCGCATCACCGAAGGCAACGTGCAGGACATGCTGCGCGAGGTGCGCATGGCCCTGCTCGAGGCCGACGTGGCGTTGCCCGTGGTGCGCGACTTCATCGCCCGCGTCAAGGACAAGGCGCTGGGCCAGGAAGTGGTGGGCTCGCTCAACCCCGGCCAGGCGCTGGTGGGCATCGTGCACAAGGAGCTGGCGGCGACGATGGGGCCGGACCCGGCCGGACCCCACAAGGGCCCGGTGGCCGACCTCGACCTGGCCACGCAACCGCCCGCGGTGATCCTGATGGCCGGCCTGCAGGGTGCAGGCAAGACCACGACCACCGCCAAGCTGGCGCGCTACCTCATCACCAAGCGCAAGAAGAAGGTGCTCACGGTGTCGGCCGACGTCTACCGGCCGGCGGCCATCGAGCAGCTGAAGACGGTGACGGCGCAGGCCGGCGCGGAGTGGTTCCCCTCCGCGCCCGAGCAGAAGCCGCGCGACATCGCGCTGGCCGCGCTCGACCACGCCAGGCGCCACTACTTCGACGTGCTGCTGGTCGACACCGCCGGCCGCCTGGGCATCGACGAAACGCTGATGGCCGAGATCCGCGAGCTGCACGAGGTGCTCAAGCCCGTGGAGACGCTGTTCATCGTCGATGCCATGCAGGGCCAGGACGCGGTGAACACGGCCAAGGCCTTCAAGGACGCGCTGCCGCTGACCGGCGTCGTGCTGACCAAGCTCGACGGCGATGCGCGCGGCGGTGCCGCGATGTCGGTGCGCCAGGTCACCGGCGTGCCGATCAAGTTCGCCGGCATCTCGGAGAAGATCGACGGCCTGGAGGTCTTCGACGCCGAGCGCCACGCCGGCCGCGTGCTCGGCATGGGCGACATCCTGGCGCTGGTCGAAGAGGTGCAGAAGGGCGTCGACATGGACGCCGCGCACAAGCTGGCCGAGAAGGTGAAGTCGGGCAGCGGCTTCGACCTCAACGACTTCCTGGGCCAGATCACGCAGATGAAGAACATGGGCGGCCTGGCCGGGCTCATGGACAAGCTGCCCAGCCAGCTCGCCGGCCGCGCCGCCGGCGCCGACATGGGCCGCGCCGAGCGTGACGTGAAGCGCATGGAAGGCATCATCTGCGCCATGACGCCGCTGGAGCGGCGCAAGCCCGAGCTCATCAAGGCCTCGCGCAAGCGCCGCATCGCCACCGGCGCCGGCGTGCAGGTGCAGGAGGTCAACCGCCTGCTCAACCAGTTCGAGCAGATGCAGGGCATGATGAAGAAGATGAAGGGTGGCGGCCTGATGAAGATGATGAAGCGCATGGGCGGCGGCGGCTTCCCCGGCATGCCGCGCTAGGAGCCTGTCCACCGGCGGCGCAACGCCTCGATACATTTCTCTGGCACCCGGGCTGTCAAGTCCGGGCTCGGCGCGCCGATGTTGCAGATACGACTGCCGGCCGACACGCGTCACCATGGACTTCCTGACCCCCATCGCCTCCTTTGCCTTGCCGGCCACGGTGCTGCTGCTGCTCACGCTGCTGGCCCTGCGCCTGCGCCAGCAGCAGTCCAACCGGCGCGGCACGTCGGCGCGCGAGGCTGTCGACACCCTAGCCGGCTGGCCGCCCGAGCCGGCGCGCGTGCTGTCGATCACCGAACGCGAGGCGCACGACCTGCTCAAGCGCGCGATGCCCGGATTCCTGGTGCTGGCCCAGGTGCCGCTGGCGCGCTTCATCCGCGTGCCGTCGCGGCGTTCATATGGCGAATGGCTGCAGCGCGTGGGCTCGCTCAGCGCCGACCTGCTGCTGTGCGACGCCGGCTCCAGGGTGCTGGCCGTCATCGACGTGCGCGCGGCACAGGAGACCGAGCGCAGCCGCAAGCGCCACGAACGCATGGCCCGCGTGCTGCGGGCCGCCGGCATCCAGGTGCATGTCTGGCGCGAGGGCGAACTGCCGAACCTCACCTTCGTGCGTGCTTCGTTGGCGGCGCTGGCCGGCCCGGCGGCCGCCGGCATCAAGTCCAGCTCCTCGCGGCCGATGCCGCTGATCCCGGTCGCCGAGATGTCGGAGATCCTGGCCGACGGCGACCGCGCGGCGCTGGAAGCCGCCATGGACGCATCGATGGAGCCGGTGCCTTCGGCCTTCTTCGAGGAACTCGAGACCGCCGCCGGCGCGCGCTGACCCCCGCGCCGACGCGCCGTCGGGTCAGCCGAGCAGAGCCTGCGCGAATTCGCGCGCGTCGAAGGTCTGCAGGTCTTGCAGCTTCTCGCCGATACCGATGAAGTAGACGGGCACCACCCGCCCCTGCTCGGCGCCCCAGCGTGCAATGGCCGCCAGCACGCCGCCCTTGGCGGTGCCGTCGAGCTTGGTGACGACGAGACCGGTGAGTCCGAGCGCGGCGTCGAAGGCCTTCACCTGCGCCAGCGCGTTCTGCCCGGTGTTGCCGTCCACCACCAGCAGCACCTCGTGCGGCGCCCCCGGCATCGCCTTGGCGATCGTGCGCTGGATCTTCTTCAGCTCCTCCATCAGGTGCACCTGCGTCGGCAGGCGGCCCGCGGTGTCTGCGATGACGACGTCGCAGCCGCGTGCGCGGCCGGCCGTCACGGCGTCGAAGGTCACTGCCGCCGGGTCGCCGCCTTCCTGGCTGACGATCTCGACCTGGTTGCGGCCGGCCCACACGGCTAGCTGCTCGCGCGCCGCAGCGCGGAACGTGTCGGCCGCTGCCAGCAGCACCTTCTGGTCGGCCTCGACCAGGTAGCGCGTGAGCTTGCCGATGCTGGTGGTCTTGCCGGCACCGTTGACGCCGGTGACCATGATCACGGTCGGGCTGGCCTGGCCGTCGGCGCCGCCGATGACCAGCGGCCGTTGCAGGGGCAGCAGCAAGGCCGTGACGGCATCGGCCAGCAGCGCCTTCACGGCGGCGGGGTCGGTGGCCTTGGTCTCCTTGACGCGGCGCTTCAGGTCGTCCAGCAGGTACTGCGTCGCCGCCATGCCGGCATCGGCCAGCAGCAGTGCGGACTCGAGGTCCTCGTACAACGCATCGTCGATGCGGGTGCCGGTGAAGACCTGGGTGATGCCGGCGCCGGTCTTGCGCAGCCCCACGGCCAGGCGAGAGAACCAGCGGCTGCGGGGTTCGGGCTGCAGCTCCGGCAGGGACACTGGCGCAGATGCCGCCGGCAACGCGGTCGCCGGGCCCGGCACAGGCGCGGC
>JACZKT010000379.1 GCA_014859905.1 Rubrivivax sp. | reverse complement strand
CGACGAGACCGAACTGCTGCACGACTACATGTCCGCGCTGGCCGGCGTCGAGCAGGCGCCCACCGCCGCCGACGTGCTGGCCGGCTGGCGGCAGCGCTTCGGCAGCGGCGGCAGACTCACGCTCTACAGGCGGGTCGGCTGCGACCACTGCGACAAGACGGGCTACCGCGGTCGCGCCGGGATCCACGAGTTGATGACGGTCTCGCGTTCGCTGCGCCACCTCATCCAGACCGGCGGACGTGCCGACGAGATCCTGCGCCACGCCCTCGCCGACGGCATGCAGACCCTGCGCCAGGACGGCATCGAGAAGGTGCTGGCCGGCGTGACGACGATCGACGAGGTGCGGGCCAATTCGTAGCACGTTGCAACGACCAGAGCACACGAAGCCCGGCATGACCGGGCTTTTTTCTTGCCGTGGGCGGCCGCTGCGCCGCCAAGGTGCCGCCGCTCAGGGTTATGCCTAAGTCTGCATAAGCTGGCGCTTCCCACAATCCCCAAGTGGCCCGGAGTCGGGGGCGCTGCTTACCGCTCCTCCTCGCCATACCCACCGAACGAAAGCGGAGACACAGCGTCATGCAGAAAAGCCTTCACATCAACGCCGAGAAGTGCACCGGCTGCCTTCAGTGCGAGATGGCTTGCTCGTTTGAGAACTACGGCGTCTTTGCGCCGGCCAGGTCGCGCATCAAGGTGTTCGACTTCCACGAGACCGGGCGCAAGGTGCCCTACACCTGCACCCAGTGCGACGAGGCCTGGTGCCTGCATGCCTGCCCGGTGGAGGCGATCACGATCGACAAGCTGATCGGCGCCAAGATCGTCAACGACAGCACCTGCGTCGGCTGCAAGGTCTGCACCATCGCCTGCCCCTTCGGCACCATCAACTACGTGCAGGAAACCGGCAAGGTGCAGAAATGCGACCTCTGCGGCGGCGAGCCGGCCTGTGCCGAAGCCTGCCCCACGGGCGCCATCACCTACATCGACGCCAACTGGACCGGCCTGGACAAGATGCACGCCTGGGCCGACAAGCTCGGCAACCAACCCGCAGCCTGAGGAGCAACGAACATGTCTTGGGCAGGAAAAATCCTCCGCGTCGACCTCACCGCCGGCACCGTCAAGGCCGAGCCGCTGAACATGGAATGGGCGCGCGCCTTCCTCGGTTCGCGCGGGCTGGCCACCAAGTACCTGGTCGAAGAGATGGATCCGAAGGTGGATCCGCTGTCGCCCGACAACAAGATCATCTGGGCCACCGGCCCGCTCACCGGCACCATGGCCTCCACGGGCGGCCGCTACACGGTGGTCACCAAGGGCCCGCTGACCGGCGCCATCGCCTGCTCGAACTCGGGCGGCTACTGGGGCGCCGAGCTGAAGATGGCCGGCTGGGACATGGTCATCTTCGAGGGCGCCTCGAGCAAGCCGGTGTACCTGGCGATCCAGGACGGCGAAGCCGCACTGCACGACGCCGCGCACCTGTGGGGCAAGACGGTGTGGGAAACCGAAGCGGCGCTGAAGACGGCGCACCAGGACCCGCTGCTGCGCGTGTCCAGCATCGGCGCCGCCGGCGAGAACAAGGTGCTGTTCGCGGCCGTCGTCAACGACCTGCACCGCGCCGCCGGCCGCTCCGGCGTGGGCGCGGTGATGGGCAGCAAGAACCTGAAGGCGATCGCCGTGCGCGGCACCCTGGGCGTGGGCAACATCGCCAACCCCAAGGAGTTCATGAAGGTCACCTACGAGAAGAAGAAGATCCTGCACGACAACGCCGTCACCGGCCAGGGCCTGCCGACCTACGGCACGCAGGTGCTGATGAACGTCATCAACGAGATCGGCGCCCTGCCCACGCGCAACCACCGCGACGTGCAGTTCGAAGGCGCCAAGGACATCTCGGCCGAAGCCATGGCCACGCCGCGCGCGACCGACGGCAAGAAGCACCTCGTCACCAACCAGGCCTGCTTCGGCTGCACCATCGCCTGCGGCCGCATCAGCAAGATGGACAAGGGCCACTTCACGGTCGAGAACAAGCCGCAGTACTGGGGTGCCAGCGGCGGCCTCGAATACGAAGCGGCGTGGGCGCTGGGCGCAGCCAACGGCGTCAACGACCTCGAGGCGCTGCAGTACGCCAACCTGCTGTGCAACGAGCACGGCATGGACCCCATCACCTTCGGCGCCACCATCGGCGCGGTGATGGAGCTCTATGGCATGGGCGTGCTGACGAAGGAGCAGATCGGCACCGATGCCAAGTTCGGCTCGGCCGCCGCGCTGGCCTACTTTGCCGAGATCACGGCCAAGGGCGAAGGCTTCGGGCGTGAGATCGGCCAGGGCAGCAAGCGCCTGACGGCCAAGTACGGCCACCCCGAATTGAGCATGAGCGTCAAGGGCCAGGAATTCCCGGCCTACGATTCGCGCGGCATCCAGGGCATGGGCCTGGCCTACGCCACCAGCAACCGCGGCGCCTGCCACCTGCGCGGCTACACCGTGGCCAGCGAGGTGCTGGGCATCCCGGTGAAGACCGACCCGCTCACCGCCGACGGCAAGCCCGAACTCGTGATCGCCTTCCAGGACGCCACCGCGGCCTTCGACTCCGCCGGCATCTGCATCTTCACCAGCTTCGCCTGGGGCCTGGCCGACGTGCAGCCGCAGGTCGCCGCAGCCTGCGGCGAGGAGTTCACGCTGGAGAACCTGTCCAGGATCGGCGAGCGCATCTGGAACATCGAACGCGACTTCAACAACCGCGCCGGTTTCACCAGCAAGGACGACAAGCTGCCGCCGCGGCTGCTCAACGAGCCGGCCAAGACCGGACCGGCCAAGGGCCTGGTCAGCAAGCTGCCCGAGATGCTGCCCAAGTACTACGCGCTGCGCGGCTGGGACAACGACGGCCAGCTCAAGGCCGACACGCGTGAGCGGCTCGGCCTGTAACGCTGCCCGGGCACACCGTTGACAGGCAAGGCGGTTCTCGGACCGCCTTGTTCACTTTTTGGAGCATCCCAGATGAAGCACCTCATCCTCGGCGCCGGCCCGGCCGGCGTCATCGCCGCCGAGACGATCCGCAAGCACGCCCCCGGCGACGAGATCACGATCCTCGGCGACGAGCCCGAAGCGCCCTACTCGCGCATGGCCATCCCCTACCTGCTGATGGGCAACATCGGCGAAGCCGGCACGCACCTGCGCCACCAGGGCGACCACTACCAGCGCTCGCGCATCGAGCTGAAGCGCGGCCGCGCCGTCAAGCTCGACACCGCGGCGCGCCGCGTGCAGCTCGACGACAGCAGCTGGCTGGGCTACGACCGCCTGCTCATCGCCACCGGTTCGTCGCCCGCCGCGCCGCCGATCCCCGGTATCGCCGGGCCCGGCGTGCACGCCTGCTGGACGCTGGCCGATGCACGCGCCATCCAGTCGCTGGCAAGGCCCGGCGCGCGCGTGCTGCAGATGGGCGCCGGCTTCATCGGCTGCATCATCATGGAAGCGCTGGCCGCCCGCGGCGTGAAACTCAGCGTCGTCGAGATGGGCGACCGCATGGTGCCGCGCATGATGGGCCCCACGGCCGGCGGCATGATCAAGGACTGGTGCGAGAAGAAGGGCGTGGCGGTGCACACCGCAGCGCGCGTCGACGCCATCGAACGCGACGCCACACAGGTGATGAAGGTCAGGCTGTCCACCGGCGCCGTGATCGAAGCCGACCTCGTGATCAGCGCCACCGGCGTCAAGCCCAACATCGGCTTCCTCGAAGACAGCGGCGTGCGTTGCCTGGTGGGTGTGCTCACCGACGAACACCTGCAGACCAGCGTGCCCGGCATCTACGCCGCCGGCGACTGCGCCGAGGCCTTCGACAAGATCAGCGGCAAGACCATCGTCAGTGCCATCCAGCCCAACGCCGCCGAACAGGCGCGCGTGGCGGCACTGAACATGGTCGGCCTGGCGACCGAACTGCGCGGCGTGACGCAGATCAACGTGCTCGACACACTGGGGCTGATCTCGGCCAGCTTCGGCGCCTGGGACGGCGTTCCCGGCGGCGAACACGTCGAGATGACCGACCGTGCCGCAGGCCGCCACCTCAGCCTGCAGTTCAGCGGCGATCGCCTGGTGGGCTGCAACTCGATCGGCTGGACCGAACACGTGGGCGTGATGCGCGGGCTGGTCGAAGGCCAGGTGGCGCTGGGCGCGTGGAAGGACAAGCTGCTGCACGACCCGACGCTGTTGATGCAGGCCTACCTGGCCAGCGCGCAGGCGCAGCATGCCCATGCCTGGGTCTGAGCGGGACGGCAAGGTCCGCCTCCGCGGACCTTGCCGCCAGCGAAGGCCGGAGCCCTCCGTGGCGACGGCTGAGCGCCCTGCCTGAGGTTGAGAGGCCATCCCATGCACCCGCGTAAGCCCCCAGAACAGCCGCAATCAAGGCGCACAGCGCAGCCGGGGTGG
>JACZKT010000378.1 GCA_014859905.1 Rubrivivax sp. | reverse complement strand
CCTGATCGGCATCGCGGCGGCGCTGCCGTTGCTGCTGGAAGGGCGCACGCTCAAGGCCGCCGAGGCGCACAAGCGCGGCGTGGTGGACGAATTGGTGCCCCACGGCACGGCGCAGGAAAGGGCCCGCGCCTGGTTGCTGTCGGGCCGGGCCAGTGCGGTGGCGCGCTGGGACGCCAAGGGCTGGAAGTTCCCGGGCGGCGGTGGCGCGATGGACCCGCGCGCGGTGCAGACCTTCATCGCCGCCGTGGCCATGACACGGTCCAAGACCGGCGGCAACTACCCGGCGCCGCAGGCCATCCTGTCGGCCGTGTTCGAAGGCTCGGTGGTGGCGCTGGATGCGGCGCTGGCCATCGAGACCCGCTACTTTGCGCGGCTGTTCCAGGAAGGCACGGCCGCGCGCATGATCCGCACGCTGTTCGTCAACAAGGGCCGCGCCGACAAGCTGGTGCGCCGCCCGGCGGGCCAGCCGCCCACGAACTTGCGCTGCATCGGCATCCTGGGCGCCGGCATGATGGGTGCGGCCATAGCCTACGTGGCCGCGCAGGCCGGCATCGGCGTGGTGCTGATCGACCGCGACGAAGCCGCCGCCGCCAAGGGCAAGGACTACGCCCGCGGCCTGCTGGACAAGGCACAGGCCCGCGGCCGCATCGGCGCGGCCGAAGCGGCCGAGGTGCTGGCGCGCATCCACAGCACGGCGCGGTACGAACCGCTGTCGGACGTTCAGTTGGTCATCGAGGCCGTGTTCGAGAACCGCGCGGTCAAGGCAGAAGTCACGCGCCATGCCGAGGCCGCGATGCCGGCCGACGCGATCTTCGCCAGCAACACCTCCACGCTGCCCATCACAGGCCTGGCCGAGGCGAGTGCGCGACCCACGCAGTTCATCGGCATCCACTTCTTCAGCCCCGTGGACAAGATGCCGCTGGTGGAGGTGATCCGCGGCGCGCAGACCAGCGACCGCGCCCTGGCCGTGGCGCTGGACCTGGTGAAGGCGCTGAAGAAGACGCCCATCGTGGTGAACGACGCGCGGGGCTTTTACACCACGCGTTTCGTCAGCACCTATATCCTCGAAGGCCAGGCGCTGCTGCTCGAAGGCGTGCCGTCGGCGCTGATCGACAACGCCGGCCGCCTGGCCGGCATGCCCGTGGGCCCGCTGGCGCTGGCCGACGAGGTGGCGCTGGATCTGTCGTACAAGATCCGTCAGCAGTGGAAGCAGGACCTGGGCAGCGCCTACGTGGCCCATCCCGGTGAAGCGGTGAACGATGCGCTGGTGCTGGGCCACGGGCGCCACGGCCGCAAGAACGGCAAGGGCTTCTACGACTACCCGGCTGGAGGCGGCAAGAAGACGCTGTGGCCCGGCCTGGCCGATCTGTTTGCGCCGCGCACGCCGCTGCCCGCGCTGGAAGACATCAAGCAGCGGCTGCTCGCCGTGCAGGCCCTGGAAGCCGTGCGTTGCCTGGAGCAAGGCGTGCTCACGCATGCCGACGATGGCGACGTAGGCGCCGTCTTCGGTCTGGGTTTCGCGCCATTCACCGGCGGGCCGTTGAGCCTGATTGAGGCCATCGGCCCGCGTGAATTCGTGGTCCGCTGCCAGGCACTGGCCGCCGTGCATGGTGCGCGCTTTGCGCCACCGGCGCTGTTGCTGGACATGGCCGAGCGCGGTATGACGGCCTTCGAGCGTGGCTGAACCACGGGTCGACGCGACGGCCAGCCGGCTGGAGCAGCGCCTGGCCCCGCTGCAGCGCTTGCCGCCCGCGCTGCGCTGGCCGCTGGTCACCTGGATGGTCGGCCGCACCGTGTCCTTCGTGGGCACCGGCGGTGTGTGCGTCCAGGCACTGGGGCGCGAAGGTGTGTCGCTGACGCTGCCGTTGCGCCGCCGCGTGGCCAACCACCTGGGTTCGGCGCATGCCGCGGCCCTGGCCTTGCTGGCCGAAACCGCCGGCGGCCTGGCCTTTGCGATGCACCTGCCGGCGCCGCGCAAGCCCGTGGTCAAGCGCATGGAGATCAACTACCACCGCATCGCCAAGGGCCAGCTCTCGGCCGCTGCCCGCGTGCCTCAGGATGCGCTGGCGCGGCTGCAGGCCGATGCCTCGGGCGAGGTGGTCGTGCCCGTGGACCTGCGCGACGAAACCGGCGGCGATCTGGTGGACTGCCACCTCGTCTACGCGTGGTTCACGCGCGATGCCGCACCAGGTCGATAGGCGACAATCGATGCGGCACACCAAGCCCTTTCTCCTGCGCCCTGCGGCGCCACACGCCGCCGAACTGTCTTCAAAGCGAGATGAGCAAACCCGCTGCCCGCAAGTCACCCGACCATCTGGGGTCGGTACGCTTTTCGACCTACATCGAAGCCAGCGCGCTGGAACTGGGCAAGGGCCAGCGTGGCGAACGCAGCCGATTGAAGCTGATGGCCGCCGGTGCCCGCCTGCTGGACCGTTGCAGTTTTCAGGACCTGAAGATCGAGGACGTGAGCGTCGAGGCCGGCCTGGCCAAGGGCACGTTCTACATCTACTTCGCCAGCAAGGACGAGTTCCTGCGCGAACTGGCCACGGCCTACTTCGCCTTCGAGCTCAACACCCTGCCGCACCGCACGAACGGCCTGTCGCGCTTCGGCATCTCGCGGCTGTGGATCGGCTGGTACGAGCGCACCTTTGCGGTCAATGCCGGCATCCTGCGCTGCGTGGTGCAGATGGGTGTCAACGATGGGGCCATGCGCGACCTCTGGCTGCAGCGCAATGCGGCGGTGGTCCAGGCCATGCTGTCCGAATCGCTGGTGGGAACGCAACTTTCGCCCGAAGACCTGCAGGTCATGATGTGGGCACTGCGCACCGTGGGCGGCATGCTCGACCAGAGCCTGTTCGACCGCTACGGCCTGCAGACCCCATCGGGCCTGCAAGACCCGGGCGACGCCGATTTGCTGGTGGAGATGCACAGCGTGCTGGCCTACCGGGCGCTGTACGGCATGGAGCCGCCCGCCGAAGAGGTGGAACAGGCGCGCAGCCTCCTGCACCTGGCCGCGACGCTGGCCCGCTGAACCCTGGCCCTGCCGCCGCACCCGCGGGTGCGTGCGCTGGAGAACCCCATGCAGATCCTTGAAGTTCGCGGCAACGGCCGCGAGCGTGGCCGTGCCCATGGCGAAGCGCTGCGCCTCATGGTCCACGAACACCTGGCGCGTTGGCGGCAGGCTTTGCTGGAAGACCTGCTCGTGGACCCCGACACCTACGTGGACGAGTTCCTGTCCGACACCGACTTCGTGGCGTCGGCCCAGCAGCACACGCCCGACCTGCTGGACGAAGTGCGCGGCATCTCCGAAGGCGCCGGCACCGACTGGCGCTACACCTTCGTGCGCCAGTTGAGCGACGAGGAGCCCTGGTACCGCCGCGCCCGCAAGCTGGGTGCGTGGCCGGGCCGCAGCCGGGTGATGCAGCGCGACCCCGATGCCGGGCAGTTCGGCGGCGCGGTGCCGCCCAAGGGCTGCAGCAGCGTGGGGCGCAATGCCGGCGCGGGGCAGCCGATGCTGATTGCGCAGAACATGGACTGCCCGCTGTGGTTCGACGGCCACCAGGTGGCACTCAAGGTCAGCGACCCCCGCACCGGCGTCGACGCCTGGGTGTTCACGGTCGCCGGCAAGATTTCCCTGGCCGGCATGAACAGCCGCGGCCTGGCCATGACCTGCAACACCCTGTACCAGCTGGACTACAACCCGTGCGGTCTGGCCGAGGACTTCGTCGTGCGCGGCTACCTGGCCCAACCCGATGTGCAGGCGGGGCTGGACTTCATGCAGCGCATCCCGCATGCGTCAGGGCAGAACTACACCGTCCCCGGCCCCGGCGGCCAGGTGCTGAACCTGGAGTGCTCGCGTGGCGGCGTGGTGCGTTGGCGGCCGTGGGCAGGTGCGGACCGCGTGTTCCACACCAACCATGCGCTGGCCAGCACCGACGACGCCATCTACCGTGAGCAGTTTGCCGCCGTGGCCGAACTGCAGCGCAAGCGACTGAACAGCGAGACCACCGCCAGCCGCTTCGCCGAACTGCAGCGCTGGTTCGGCGACGCGCGCGAGCTCATCACGGCCGAGCGGGTGAAGGCTGCGTTGTCCTCCAAGATCGGGCCCCTGTGTCGCGAAGGTGAACACGAAGGCCGGCGCGACGGCTACACGATCGGCTGCCTGCTGTTGCACCTGGGCGAGACACCGTTCATGGAAATCGCACCGGGGCCGCCCAACAGGGTGCTGTTCCAGACCCTGCGGTTCTGAACCTCCAGCGGGACCCTCGAAGTGGCATTTCCGGAGCAGGAACGGCGGATGCTGCTGGGCATCCCGCGCATCGGGCCCACGGTGATTGCGCGACTGGAAGCGGCGGGCTTCGACTCCATTGAGGCACTGAAGCAGGCCGGCGTGCCGCGCGTGGTGCAAGCTGTGTGCGATCGCATGGGTGCGGTCGGCTGGGCCAATCGACAGCGAGCGCTCGAATGCGCAGTGGCATTGACCGTCTCTCCATCCATCCGTCGACTCAAGTGACGGAGCGGCTGGTGGCGTGCCACCAAGCGCTCATCCGGCCGGTCCCTCGCGGGCGGCCTCGCGCAGCGTCGCCAGCGCGGCCTGCACGACGCTGGCCGCATCGACCTCGAAGAAGGCACGCAGCTGCTGGCGCGTGTCGCTGCGGCCGTAGCCGTCGGTGCCCAGCGTGAGGTAGCGCGCGCCCAGGTACTCGGCAATCAGTTGCGGCCAGGCACGCACGTAGTCGGTGGCCGCCACCACCGGCGTGTTGCCGGCGAGAAGCCGCGCGACGTGGCTGGTGCGCGGCGCGGCCTGCGGCTCGATGCGGTCCAGCCGCTGCAGCTCACGCGCCTCGCGCGCCAGCTCGCTGAAGCTGGTGACGCTGTAGACCTCGGCGGCGACGCCGTGCTTGCTGTCCAGGATGTCGGCGGCCTGCAGCACCTCGCGCAGGATGGCGCCCGAGCCCAGCAGCCGCAGCGCGGCCGGCGCGGCGGCCGGCAGGCTGGGCATGGCGTAGCTCTCGTTCATCAACGTCAGGTAATGGAACTCGTCGCACTGCTGCACCAGCATGCGCTGCATGGCATGTTCCATGATCACCGCCACTTCGCCGGCAAAACACGGGTCCCAGGCGCGGCAGGTGGGCACCATGCTGGCCGACACCAGGCTCGATCCGTCCTGGTGCTGCAGGCCTTCACCGCCCAGCGTGGTGCGGCCCGCAGTGGCGCCAAACAGGAAGCCCCGGCAGCGCTGGTCGGCCGCCGCCCAGATCAGGTCGCCCACACGCTGGAAGCCGAACATCGAGTAGTAGATGTACATGGGCAGCATGGGCAGGCCGTGCACGCTGTAGGCCGTGCCCGCGGCAATCCACGAGCTCAGGGCACCGGCTTCGTGGATGCCTTCTTCCAGCAGCTGGCCGTCGGGCATCTCGCGGTAGTACAGCATGGTGTGCGCGTCCTCGGGCTCGTACAGCTGGCCCTGCGGTGCGTAGATGCCGACCTGCCTGAACAGTGTTAGCGACGATGTAAATCCGCTTCTATTCGACGGCGAGGGAGCGGTTTTCGCCGCCCGCGCGTGGCCACGGTAAATCGGAGTCCAGAAGCACGAAGGGCCCCAGTGAGGGACCCTGATGATTTCGGCGACGACGATGT